>MESS01000156.1:9808-17226 GCA_001771055.1 Caldithrix sp. RBG_13_44_9 | reverse complement strand
CCTTGTCGTCTGATGAACCTGATAACAATCTATCTGGTTCATCCTGTTATCCTGTCTGATTTTTATAGGTCATTGTATTTACGAAATCAGGTACTTAGTAACCCCAATCGATATAAACGATTTCAACCTTATTACCTTATTATACAAACACTGGCATGGTTTATCTGTCAATAAGCTAACTCGTCTGCAGGCAGGTTCTTGGAGGATTAAAATGTGGTGTGTTGTTCTTTTTTTCCCCTACCCCAGAAATCTCTTCAGCATTTCATCGATCTCTGAATCCAGCTCAATTTCTATTTCTTCGCGGGTACCATCGGTGTAATAGATCTCAATGATCCGCTGTTCCGGTTTCCAGGCTTCTTCCGGCTCCACCTCATCGAATTCCTCGAACATCATATAATCCACATCCTCGAAATCTTCAATCACCAGATATTCCACACTCTCCGGATCCAACTCCAGCAATTCGCAGATATCCCGGAACATGGCATCCTCATGGCTCACCACTCGTGATCCTGCTCTTCCATTCGATTCCATCGCATCCTCCCCTGCTAAAAAATATAAATGTCCGGTTTATCAAAAAACATTAAATCGCACCTAAGAGCATATTTAGCAACAGTTTCTGGTCTGAATTCATCCGAGTATCGTTAACGGTTCAAATTATAGCAAAAGAAATAAAATTAAGCAAAACGATTTTTAATTTTTAATTTTTTTTTGACAGGATTGAACTGACCTCAATTTAGCTGCTAGCAGGAGTTCTCATTGAAAATTAACAGAGGAATTGATAAAATGTAAAGTCCCTTCCCTCAATCAAAAGAAGGGGAGTGACTCCGGTTCTCAGCCAAAGGATTTATGGACAAAGATCAGATTCTGAATATCAGAGGCCTGAATGACTGATTTCCGCCAAAGCGAGAAATATTTCGATTACTTGATTTTACGATGACAGGCAATAACAAAAAAGCCTCTACAGGGAGAGGCTTGATTTAGAAAAGCAGTATAGTCAATTCAGATAGCTTTGATAATCTTTCCGGCCTGGATGCAGCTGGTACAGACCGTGATTCGCCGGGTTTCTCCTTCCACCACTGCCCGCACTTTCTGCAAATTGGGTTCAAAGCGGCGGCGGGTACGGTTATTGGCGTGACTCACCTTATTGCCCCATACCGGTTTTTTTCCACAAACAGAACACACTTTAGCCATGATCATTGATCCTTCTTTATTTAACTAGTAATTTTAACAATTTTATTTGGCTAAAACAAATTCTTTAATATTTTTTTACTCAGTCATTTGACTTCTCGGTAGATCAATCTACTGCCGCATTAATAAAATTTTACTGCTTTTGTTTAACGTGAAACTTCCGGGAAATAAATTCTTCAAATCGCTTGTTTTTAAAAAATAAATTCTTAAACTATTGCACATTCATTTTTGTTCTTTAATGTTTTTTAAGTAGCATTCTGCATATCGCACTTTTTTAAATGCACTTTAGTATAGAGAAGGATTCATTCCCCAGCAGAAAGACAGCATTCATTCATGGCAAGAACTGTAGCGCATCCAGTATCTGATCACTTACCTGCGGAAACTGGAATTCAGGCAAAGTGGAATCAATGTTTAAAGATATTAAAGGAAGAAATATCCCCCCAGGGATACCAGACCTGGCTTTCACCTCTGATCCCGGTCAATTATGTTGAAAATACTCTCATCCTGCGAGTACCTTCACAGTTTTTCTTTGAATGGATTGAATCCCATTACCAGCAGAATTTATTAAAAACCGTTAAAAAGATCTTTGGAGCAGCCAGCCGGATAGAATATCTGGTGGCCTCCAGCGGTGATAAAAAACCGGAAGAATTGCACCTGGGTGATGACGAACCAGCCGTCGAACCGCCGGATGGCCAGTCTTTCTCTCCAGGGATCGATAATCGCTACCAGTTTGACAATTTTTTTGTCAAAAATGACAATGAATTGGCTCTGCGGGCGGCCCAAACCGTTGCTAAACAACCCGGAAAAACCGACTTTAATCCTCTTTTTATCTATGGGGATTCCGGCTGCGGGAAAACTCATCTATTGCATGCCATCGGAAATAATATTCTCTTGAATAAAAAGCGAAAAAAAATCAGCTTCCTGAGCAGCGAAAACTTTTTGAACCAGTATATCAACGCCCTCCAGAATAAACAAGTCGAATCCTTTAATAAAAAATTTGAACAGACCGATGTCCTGTTAATCGATGACATCCAATTTCTGGCCAACAAGAAAAAATCCCAGGAAGGCTTGTTTTATTTTTTCTCGGAGTTCGAAAGGCAGCATAAACAAATTGTTATCACCGCCAATCAACCACCCTCCCAACTGACGGAACTGGACCAACGGCTGTTATCCTTTTTCCAAAAGGGCCTTATCATCGACCTGATTACCCCCGGTTATGAAACCCGCCTCAAATTCATTCAGTCCTACTGCCAGAAAACCCATTTATCGATCCTGACCGAAGTAAAAGAGTTCCTGGCCAACTCCCTGAGTGAAGGCATGCAGGAAATTAGAGCGGTAATGATCCGGATCGCTGCTCAGACTTCGCTTCTGGGTAAACCGGTTCCGCTGGCCGCCACTAAAAAATTATTATCGCATATCGATGCTAAATGGGCCAGTAAAAACGGGAATTTCCGGCTGAGGCACCAGATAAAAGTCGATGAGATCATCAAAATAGTATCTGAATATCTTAATATGCCGGCCGATGTCCTGATAGGACATTCCCGCCAGCGGGAAGTGACCTTTGCCAGACAGGTGGCCATTTATCTGGCCAAGGAACTCTGCGGAGAATCCCTGCAGGTGATCGGCTATCATTTTAACGACCGTCACTACACTGCCATCCTCCACAATTATAAAAGAATCCGCTCTGAAATGAAAAATAATCCTGCCATTTACCATCTGATCATGGAAATTCGAAATCAATTAGTTAACAGTTAATTATCTTCATCTTTTTGCCACCAGAATATTTCTGGCAGACATTCTTCTTACGATCCCCTATTAAAATTTTCCTGAGAACTTACAATTCTAATACTTGTGAAATGAAATAAATATGCTTAAAATGTTTGGATCAATTAAAAAGAAGTTTTATTCCATTTAGACAATATTTATGTTCAGAATTATTACCAAATGTCTGAGTCTGTTTACCCTCCTCGTTCTGGGATTGTTTATCTCCCTTCCATTTAGCTCGGAGTCTCCCCAACCTTCTGGAAGTGATCATAATATATCCAGTAGTGACTCATCCTTCAATCCGCTGTCAAATGCAGAATCCCTGCCTCACTTGCTTGAGCGGAGGATTCCCAACCAGGCCTTCCAGCCGGGAGAAAAGCTTACCTTTACCGTCCGATATGGGGTCGTCAAGGCCGGTGAGGCTACCATGGAGGTGGAAGAAATCGTACCGATTGGAGAGAGAAACGCCTATAAGATTGTTTCTGCTGCCAGATCCGCCAAAACCTTTGACTTTATCTTCAAGGTGCGGGACCGAGTTGAAAGCTGGGTGGATACCCAGGGTATTTTTTCCTGGAAATTCAATAAGATGCTGCGGGAAGGCTCATACAAGTATGATTTACTGGTGGAGTATCATCAGGCTTACGGAAAGGCGGCAGTCCAAAGTATCCGTTATCACGATGATGAGCCCCTGCAGGTTAAAAAGCAGGAAAAATTTGACATTGAAATCCCTCCCTATGTCCTAGACATCCTGGCATCATTTTATTATGTACGAACCCAGGATCTGACAGTCGGAATGCCGGTGTATCTTACCAACCATGACAATAAAAAAGTCTATGACCTGAAAGTAATCGTCCAGAGAAAAGAGATCGTTCAAGTAAAAGCGGGAAAATTCCGCTGTATCATCGTACAGCCCAAACTGCTGGGAGAAGCAATTTTTAAACAAAAAGGCGAACTGTGGGTCTGGTTAAGTGATGATCAATATAAAATCCCGGTGCAGATGAAAAGTGCCGTTTTCGTCGGCAGTATTACTACTGAATTAACAAAGATTGAAGGGATCTCCCTGCCGCTGCCCTCTCAAATCCGCTGAGACTGTTCGCAAATCAAATATTAATAGAGAGTTAGCAATTCTTTCACGGAATTCACTATAAAGCCAGTCATCAAAAATATCTATGTGTACTGAATTCAAATCATTTGACCCTGGAAAAATTTTATGCAGCCAATGCTAATTGTTCATGGGGGGGCCTGGAGTATCCCCGAAAGTCTGCATGAAGCACATATCAATGGTTGCACTGATGCCATCCAGCAGGTATATCCGGCATTACAAAAAGGTATCAGTGCGTTGGATGCTGTTGAGGAAGCAGTCTGCATCCTGGAGGAGGATCCGACTTTTGATGCTGGACGGGGAGCATTCCTCAATTCTGAAGGAGAAATTGAACTGGATGCCATTATTTGTGACGGAAAGACTCTCAATTTTGGGGCAGTCGCTGCCATTAAAAACATCCTGCATCCGGTTAAAGCTGCCAAACTTTTAATGAACCATCCGGAGCATTGCTTCATGGTGGGTGAAGGGGCTCAGAAATTTCTGCGAACAAGGAATTTTCCTGAGGTAGGGATTGAAGAATTGCTAACCCCGCGGGAACTCGAATTCTACCATAAAATTAAAAATGATCCCCATTTCAAGACCCGCACACCATTTGAGCCGAATCCGACTGGTACGGTGGGCGCGGTGGCCAGGGACCTGCAGGGCAACCTGGCGGCTGCTACCTCTACTGGCGGCACTCCCCGTAAACTCCCGGGCAGGGTGGGCGACTCCCCGGTCATCGGAGCCGGAGCTTTTGCCGATAACCGCACAGGTGCTGTCTCAGCTACCGGTTATGGCGAATCTATCATGAAAGTACTGCTCTCCAAACTTACCTGTGATGAGTTTGAGAAAAAACCTGCCATGAAGGCCGCCCAGGATGCCATCCACATTTTACAGGCTCGGGTAAATGGTTTGGGTGGAGTAGTTGGAATCAATTCAGCAGGAGAATACGCCTTTTTTCATAACACCGAATATATGGCAATGGCCTACTACCATGAAAAGAAAAAGGTAGTTGCCTTAATCCAATCAAGATAAATACTCAAATTTATCAAGCGTTTAATCGATCCCATTTCCTGAGTGATTTAAGAAGCGCAGAAAAATCCTTGGGAATCTCGGCCTCAAATTCCATCGCCTGTTGCTGGATAGGATGGTTGATTTTCAGTTTCCAGGCATGTAATGTTAATCGTGAGATCAGGGATGACCCTTCATCTTCAATACGGAATGGCATTTTTTTCAGATCAGTGATTTTTATATCATTCGCACCACCGTATTTGGGATCAACCGCCAAAGGATGGCCAATGGCCTGTAAATGAACCCTGATCTGATGCATACGACCGGTCTGGGGAAATACTTCCAGTAAGGAAAAATGCCGGAATCGTTCTGCGACCCGGTAATGAGTTAAAGCGCTTTTACCCTGACTGCTTAACTTAACCCTCCCCTGACTTGTCAGCAGCAGGGGAAAATCAATTTTACCTTCTGCCGGTGACGGACAACCTTTTACCACCGCCAGATAGGTCTTCTGAATATTACCCTCGGCAAAGGATTGGTTAAATATTCTATGAGATTCAGGATTCCTGGCACATATCAATAAACCGCTGGTCCCAGCATCAATCCGGTGCACAATCCAAATCTTTTGCTCACTGTTTTCTGCAACACCGGATGGACCCCGGTTAAATAGATCATAAACATTAAGTAAATCCTCGTTCCAGCGATCCGGTAAAACCCGCAGACCTGCCGGTTTATTCAGCACCAACAGATCCGTATCTTCAAATATAATCTGAAGTATCTGCTTTTTACCTTCAGCATTTCGAAATAAAAAATCATTATTCTGTTTCATTAGTATAGATCTTTATAGATTGTGAAAACAAATTTCCCAAATTATTTGATTTGGCCAGAAAAAGTGAAATTTAAAAGTCATGTTCTCATCGTTATTATAAGACACTGCCTTGCTGCCCGGATATTAAAGGCCCACCAATTATTTATAACTTACAGTTGAAACTGTCAACAAGACACTTAAAAACACACCAATAAAATAAGAAATTTTAATGTTCTCCCAAAATCATTCCTGCATTCCATGAATGAAATCAAAAAATTACCTTGAAAATGTCCTAAAGAATGTGACAAATTGTTTCAAGATCAACGGTTGATCAGAAACTGAGTCCATGTGACTATTCAGAATACCATTGAAAAATGTGTGAAAGTCAAAAGACTTCTGACGTAAATTAGAGCAGTTATTTCAATTCAAAATATATTATCTTATCCAAAAATCTGGCAGTTAAAAGGAGTAGAAATGAATTCCAAATACCAGAAACTGACATTTGAGAAAGTGAAAACCTATTCCATCAAAAAGCGATACAGTAAGGTGAAATTTAAAGATTTTGCCCGACCTGTTTCCAGTCATGACAGTATGAAAAAATTTATCGAAGCCTTGCCGGATATTTTGATTGGAAAAGATTTGAAAGAATTTATTCTCCTTTATCGTAAAGCGATTACCGGGAAGAAAAGTATTATCTGGATGCTGGGGGCTCATACCATAAAATGCGGTTTGAATCCCATCATTATTCAGTTAATGAAAAAGGGATTCCTTTCTCATCTGGCTTTAAACGGGGCCGGTGCTATCCATGATGTAGAAATTGCCAGGTGGGGAACAACCAGCGAAGAGGTAGCTGTTGGATTGCAGGATGGAAGTTTTGGAATGGTCAGGGAAACGGCCCAATTCATCAATGAAGCCATAAGCCGAAACGCCGGAAATGACTTGGGTTACGCTGAAATTCTGGCCAGGGAATTAATTAACCAGAAATCAGCCAATCTTGATTTGAGTCTGCTGGCCAATGCTTACCGACTTAATATTCCTGTCAGTTTACATCCAGCCATAGGTACCGAAATTATCCATCAGCATCCTAATTTGGATGGCTGCGCTTTCGGAGAAAAATCTCTACTGGATTTTCAACTGTTTACTCATAGTGTTTCGAAATTGACCAGGGGCAGTATTGTTCTCAACATCGGATCGGCCGTGATTCTGCCAGAAGTTTTTCTCAAAGCCCTGACAGTGGTCCGCAATCTCAAATATCCTGCCAGAGGATTTTACACCGCAGTATTCGATATGATCCGTCATTATCGACCCACCATGAATGTAATGCAGAGGCCTACTCAGGATGGCGGAAAGGGATTTTATTTCCTGGGTCACCACGAGATCATGATTCCCCTGCTGGCAGCAGCAATTCAGTAATCCAATGGGGTGATTGAAAATTATTAAATGCACTTTTGAGGACAATCTTAAATCACAGAATAATTCGCTGATTTCCTAAGGTTGATTGATCAAAACAAAACCTGCTGCGATACCGGCGGCATCTGCCAAAAGATCTTTCCAGGAAAAATAATTATT
>MESS01000156.1:9193-9768 GCA_001771055.1 Caldithrix sp. RBG_13_44_9 | reverse complement strand
CCGATGGTGAAACTCAGCGAATAGATCTTACTTTCTCGTTCACTGACATTAAAACCATTCTCAAATATTTTATAGAAAAAAACGGTAGATATCATACTGGCAGTAAAATGTTTAGCTTTGTCAGGAGCAATGAATTTATCAAATTTCTTTGGATTGAAAAGGGAATCGGGACTCGGAGCCGGATGATTTGCCCGGGGATAAAAAGTTCCATTTCCCGCAGCGACTGCTATGTTGCTTGAAAACAGCCAGATCAGCGCCAGGAAACAGAGACCTCTAATCTGGAAACCCAAATCTCCTCCTGTCGGTCGATGTGATAAGAAATCTTCATCGCATCATCAAATTTATACAGGTAGGCATCGACATAAGCATCTACCATGGTCAAAATATAAGCCAATGCAAAATACCAGGTATATAAATTCCTTTTAGCGCGGTAATCCTCATTTTTTTCCTCTCTCCACTTCAGTTCATAGTTATAAATCTGATAAACCAGAAATCCATTAATGGAAAAAGCAACGGCCGATTTGACATAGTGACCGGTATAGATTTGTCCCCAGCCAGGAAGGACGGCAGAACGG
>MESS01000156.1:5588-9165 GCA_001771055.1 Caldithrix sp. RBG_13_44_9 | reverse complement strand
AGTTATCAGAAAGAAGAGTGGCAGTATCCAATTGAGGTGAATAAAATAAAGAATTGACCGAAAGCATATACGGAGTCTGTGAAAAAAGGCCGCCTCCGGTCAGAAGTAATAAAAGGAAAATCGGGTATATTTTTAATCGAGTCATGATCCGGCGGTCTGGTATTATACCTTTGAGGCAGTAACCTGGTCATTATAAATCACTTCCAGGGCTAAGGGAAGTAGAGAGATATCAAGTCTCTTTAAATCAAGCCCCAATAATTCACCATCGGCATGAGCGGCAATTCCATTTTCAGATAGAATTTGCAGCTGATTGGTTCGCAGCATTTCCACCTGCTCTAAATGAACATGCTTGCCATTCATGGCCTTAGGAAGATACTTAAAAATCTCCCTTTTGCTCAATCCCCGGATAATGCAGACATCGAGTAAGCCATCGTCGAATTCAGCAGCGGGAGTAAGATAAAATCCGCCCCCTTCTGCTTTCCCGTTGCCCACCGCGATTAGAAAGATCTCCCGCTGCTCACTTTTTCCGTTAGCCGAGAAAGTAATCAATTCATTATGATAAGAAAATACCGTTTTTAAAACCGCATATAAATAGATCAGAAAACCGCGGAGTTTTTTAACTTCTTTGCTTTCTTTGGTTACCAAGGCATCGAAGCCAATACCCAGACCGTTCGGGAAATATGATTCCCCTATTTTACCTATATCGATCTTTTTTCGTTTATTCTGCCGGATCACTTCAAGGATCCCAGAAAAACTTTTCGGTAAATTCAGCATCTTAATAAAATCATTTCCACTGCCCAGCGGAATAGCACCCAGGGCCGCTTTTCCACCCATCATCCCATTTACCGTTTCATGCACGGTTCCATCTCCCCCAACAGCAATAATCACCGAATAGTCATTTTTTAGACCAGCGGCAATTTCCTTAGCGTGATTGGGATATTCGGTTCTAAAAAGATCATAGGAACCAATTTCGGTTCTGAATATTTTTAATAATTCCTGCTCCTTTGTAGCTGCTTTACCTCTTCCAGCCCGGGGATTCAAGATGATGGCGTATTTTTCCACGATTGCTCCTTCTCAGCTAAAATTCAGGAAACTTGTACTTTCACTGTTTTATTTTTTAAGGACCGCGATACATTCAATCTCTACTAAAACATCTTTCGGAAGCCGGGATACCTCAACAGCGGACCGGGCAGGTGGATCGATGGTAAAATATTTACCATATACTTCGTTCATGGAACTGAAATCACTCATATTTTTCAAAAATACCGTCGTTTTAATCACCTGGGCCAGGTCAGATCCAGCAGCCAGAAGTACGGCCTCTATATTTTTGATCACCCGTTCGGTCTGCTTTTTAATGTCATTATCTTCTAACTCACCACTTTCCGGGTGGAGAGCAATCTGTCCAGCCGTGAATACAAAATTTCCACTGATAATAGCCTGATTATAAGGCCCAACCGGATTTGGTGCATTTTTGGTATGCACTACTTTTTTCATTTACTTCTCCTCCTTGATCTGGAATTGGCAGAATGAGATTTATACTTTTACCTAACTGAAAAGGGTATCTAAATTCCCTTTTCCTTCCCGGATCACCAGTATTTCATCATTAATCAGGCTGACGACAGTTGACTCTTTTGCCTCCGGAAGCCAGTCGACATCCAACATCAGATCCACTTCATACTGATAGCGTCGTTCAATTTCTTCCGGATCATTCAGAAGTTCATCCGCCTGCAAATTGACCGACGTATTAACCAGGGGATAGGGATGATTTTCCAGAATTGCCTGGCATACTTCATTGGCGGGAATACGGATTCCCACTTCCTTTCTCTTACTTAACATAATTTTGGGAATTTCCCGGCTGGAAGGCAGGATAAATGTGAACGGACCCGGTAAACAGTGACGTAAAATCTTATAGGCAAAGTTGGATATCCGGGCATAGGAGCTGGCTTGCTGAATATCTTTAACAATAATACTGATCGGATCAAATTTGGTTTTTTTCTTTAGGATATAGAGTTTCTGCAGGGCGGTTTTATTATACAGACTGCAGCCAATACCATAGACCGTATCGGTAGGATAAATAATGAGGCCTCCTTCATTCAATACCTCTACCGCATTGGAAATGATTCTCTTATGAGGATTCTTCTGGTGGATATGAAACCGAATCATAGCGCAATTTACCACGATAAAAAAAATGTTCCGCATCCTGTAGCTATCCGATCGGAACAACCAATTATCCGTCTTCTTACTTCAGCGTTTATTTTCAATATAAATTATAGCCTAGAATGAATTGATACAATAAGAAAATCATCTTGATTTATTCTGAAGCCGATAAAAATTGGATTATCTGGTTTGCGCGTATAAAGAAATTGAAGGATGGAAAATATGGACCTGCTGAAATTACTTATGTGCAGCTGGGGAAAGGATTATTTCTTATTTTTTTTGAGATTCTGGGCTGCTTTCGTTATTTCCTCCTGTGAAGACTCAGCCGCCCGTACGTTCTCTTGTTTGATTCTCTCATAAACTTCCTCCCTGAAAATAGATATATCCCTGGGAGCCTCAATACCTATTTTGACCTGCTTTCCATCAATATCAACCACAGTGATCTTAATCTTGTCACCAATATTAATGGATTCACCCAACCTCCTTGTTAGTACTAGCATAGACTAACCTCATTAATTTGATTTTTTTGAATTTAATTAACCGAATATTAAAAGTCAATATTAAATCCTTTAACCTGCTTCAGCTATAATATATAATATTCTTCAAATTGACAGCATTAAAAAAACAGGTCGAAATAAAATACCCGACCTGCCCCTATAAATCAAGGATAAATGATTTGGTGCAAATTAATTTTTTACTTCTGTTTGTTCAAATTGACCGATGATCACCTTACTCGCCCGCAGCAATCGTTCCTTAAGAAGGTATCCCTCCTGAAATACGCTGAGGATCTTTCCATTCTTTTCCGCTTCCTCCACCTTTTGCAGCAGCATGGCGTCATGAATCTGGGGATTGAAATCCTGGCCAATGGCTACTATCTTTTGCACTCCAAAGTCATTAAGAATCTGGTTAAATTTATCAGAAATCAACTTGGCCCCTTCTAACAGGGTGTGATTATTCACCTCCCCATCTGACATTTTCAGCATCCGGTCAAAATCATCAAGAATCGGTAAGAATTTTTTAATGATCTCGCCTTTTACATAATCGGCCAATTCAAGTTGTTCCCGGTCAACTCGTTTCTTATAGTTAGAAAATTCAGCCCGGATACGGAGATACTGTTCATTCAGATCATCACATTTTTTCTGAAATTCTTCCAGTTTCTTTTTGTGGTCCTCTTTTATTTTCTTGCCTTTTTTGGAATGCGGTTCTGCTGATTCAGTTTCTTCAAGATGCAACTGCTCTTCTGCTGCTTGGGGTATCGCCTGAGAGTCCTCAACAAATTCTACCGGAATTTCTTTTTCTTTATTTTTATTTTCGGTCATACTTTTATCATCCTCCTCATTTAAAGGAATAGCCAACTTTCAAATCGCAGTCCCGGGGAAATTCATTCGGTCATTAAGAGTGACTCACTCAAAGCACAGAA
>MESS01000156.1:4279-5494 GCA_001771055.1 Caldithrix sp. RBG_13_44_9 | reverse complement strand
GTTTGGTACCATACTCTTTCAGGTTTTTTTCAGTCTGATAGATCAACTGGTCTCCGGCATTCTTGGTATCGATTAGTTCCCGTTTCCGATGGTCTTCGGCGGCATGATCTTTGGCATCCTTTTTCATACGTTCGATTTCAGATTCGGAAAGGCCTGAACTGGCTTCAATTCTGATACTCTGCTGCTTGCTGGTAGCCATATCTTTAGCTGAGACATTCAGTATTCCATTAGCATCAATATCGAAAGTCACTTCAATTTTAGGAACAGTGCGCGGTGCCGGCGGAATTCCGTCCAGAATAAATCGCCCCAGTGTCCGGTTATCGCGCGCAAACTCCCGCTCACCCTGAATAACATGAATCTCTACCGAAGTCTGATTATCAACCGCGGTGGTAAAAATCTCACTTTTACGGGTAGGAATGGTAGTATTGGCTTCAATCAGTTTGGTAGCAACATTTCCCAGAGTTTCAATACCCAGAGAAAGAGGAGTGACATCAAGCAGTAACACATCTTTTACATCACCGGCCAGAACTCCACCCTGGATCGCTGCTCCTACTGCTACCACTTCATCAGGATTGATCCCCTTGTGCGGCTCTTTCTTGAAAAACTGTTTGACCAATTCCTGTACTTTGGGAATCCGGATGGATCCGCCAACCAGAATCACCTCATCAATTTCCTCAACCCGGAAACCAGAATCTTTTATAGCTTGCTGGCATGGACCCAGGGTTTTCAGAAACAGATCTTCCACCAGCGATTCAAATTTGGCACGGGTAAGCAACATTTGCAGGTGTTTCGGACCATTGGCATCAGCGGTGATAAAGGGCAGATTAATATCGGTCTGCTGCGAACTGCTTAATTCGATCTTGGCTTTTTCTGCAGCTTCCCGCAACCTTTGCAGCGCCATAGGGTCTTTACGGAGATCAATCCCCTGTTCCCGCTTAAATTCATCAGCAATCCAATCCACCACCCGCTGATCAAAGTTATCTCCACCTAAATGGGTATCACCGTTGGTTGATTTTACCTCAAAAACTCCGTCACCAATTTCCAGGATAGAGATGTCAAAGGTCCCTCCGCCAAGGTCATAAACCGCAATTTTCTCATTCTTTTTCTTGTCCAGCCCATAAGCAAGAGCGGCCGCCGTGGGTTCGTTAATAATCCGCAGTACATTCAAACCGGCGATTTCGCCGGCTTCTTTAGTAGCTTTTCGCTGGCTGTCAT
>MESS01000156.1:0-4262 GCA_001771055.1 Caldithrix sp. RBG_13_44_9 | reverse complement strand
GTGACCACCGCGTCGGTGACCTTCTCTCCCAGATAATCCTCGGCAGTTTGTTTCATCTTCTGCAGAATCATGGCTGAAATTTCCTGAGGGGTATATTCCTTTCCTCGGATTTCAGTAACCACCAGGCCATGGGTACCGCTTTTCACTTTATACGGCACCATCTTGGTCTCTTCTGGGACTTCTTCCAGCCTTCTACCCATAAACCGTTTTATTGAATAAACCGTGTTTTCCGGATTAGTGATCATTTGTCTTTTAGCTGGTGCACCAACTAATACTTCGCCGGTTTTAGTAAAACCGACTACTGACGGGGTAGTCCGGGCACCTTCCGAGTTCGGAATGACGATCGGTTCCCCGCCTTCCATTACCGACACTACCGAAAAAGTTGTTCCTAAATCAATTCCAATTGTTTTTTTAGCCATTTTATTTTCCTCCTAGGGATTAAATTTCTGAATTTATCCGCATGATAATTCTTTCCAACTGCTCATTTAACTGAGCTTTCTGATTGCGGATCGAGCGTAAACTATCTGATATTTCAAAGAAACCATAATCTTCTGCAAAGTTGGCGTGTTCAGTAAGCAGTTCATTCAGTTCAGTTTCCAGACTGAACACTTCTTTAAAATTTCCTTTTGCCATGAATTTGGCGGGATGAGCTGGAATTTCCCCGATTTTCCCACCCAGTCGGGAAATCAACTCTGCCACCATTTCTGCATGTTTGGCTTTTTCTTCCATCATTTGATTTATTTCAGACTTCAGTTGGGGATAAGCCAGATTTTCACCTTCACTGAACAACAAATTCCTGGAGTCATTTATTTTTCGATGATCCAATTTCAGATCGTCCAGCAATTTGGTCTGAATTTTTTGACTTCCCCTCCCTTTCTCCATTTGCTCGGAAATAACCTGGTCAATCCAACCTGTTTTATTCATTTCACGTCTCCACTGAAAATCAGTTTAGGTATTTCAATTGATCTCTATTTTCTTAGGTAGTGCTTCTTCTTTTTTTGTCAAGGTGATTTTTAAAATTCCTGCCTGGTAACTGGCTTCAATTTTATCCTGATCAAGATTCTCTCTCAGTTCGAAGAATCTTTCATACATCACATCCGAAGTTTCCCGTAGCAAATATTGCCCATTATCAAAAGAACTTGTTCTTTTACCCTGGATATGCAGAATTCCATTCTTAATATGAACCTGAAGATCTCTTTTATCCACATTTGGCATTTCGGCCCAGACAATCACCGAATGATCCGTATCGTAAATATCCACTGCTGGTTTCACCCGCAGGAACAATTCTTTATCATTATCCATCTTTTTAATTCGCTCGATTGCAGTAATGAAATCTGAAAACATTTTGAATCTCCTTCTTTATTTAATTCAGCAAAAATTTTCTAAACAATTATTAATACTCTTTACAAAGATGATGCCAAGATTTATGAATATAATCTAAGTTATAATATTACAATAGCTTACATTTAAGCAATTCGATTTCCTTAAAACAGGGAATGCCAAATCGCCGAGATGTACTGTCAGATTGACAGGATATTAATCAGACAAAATGTGTGGCAGGAAAATTCGTTTCCGGATTTTTGAATGAATTATCGCTTCCCATGAAAAGAAATTATTATTCAAGGAAAAATGTATCACTGTCCAGAATAGAGATCTACAGTACCGACACAAAGATCTGGTTATTATTAACTACCGCAAAGGGTTTCCCTTTAAGTTTCCAGTTCGCAAAGGGAGTGTTGGCGCTTTTTGATAAAAATTTAGCTGGAGTTACTTGCCACGACTCCTGCGGATCAAAGATTGTCAGGTTAGCCACTGAACCTGTTTTAATCTCCGGGCATTCCAGATTAAGAATCCGGTAGGGATAAACTGCAAATTTATTCACCAGCTGTTCCAGAGAAATAAGTTTTTTATGATAGAGTTGGGAAAGGGCTAATCCAAGCGAGGTTTCCAAACCAATAATACCGAATGGAGCATAAATATATTCTGCTTCCTTTTCCTCAAAAGAGTGCGGGGCATGATCACTGGCAATCACATCGATGGTTCCATCCTTTAAACCCTCACACAAAGCCTGCCGGTCGACTTCAGTACGCAATGGCGGATTCATTTTGGTATTGGTATCGAAAGTTCGAACCGTCTCATCGATGAGGGTGAAGTGGTGTGGAGTAACTTCGCAGGTTACCTTGATGCCTTTAATCTTGGCCTGACGCACCAACTCCACCGATTTAGCCGTGGATATATGGGCGACATGGAATCTAGCATCGGTATATTCGGCTAGCATGATATCCCGGGCAATCATGATTTCCTCTGCCACTGATGGCATTCCGTTCAACCCCTGGCAGGTAGAAACAAATCCTTCATTCATGTCTCCCCCGGCGGTCATGGTGCTATCCTCCTCATGACCGATTACCGGAATATCGCACATCTTACTATACTCCAGAGCCCGCCGCATGATTTCAGCGCTCATTACCGGACTGCCATCATCCGAAATAGCTACTGCACCTTGTTCAACTAACTCCAGAATTTCCGCTAATTCCTTTCCCTCCCTTTTTTTGGTGATGGCCGCAACCGGATAAACATTAACCAGTGAACCTTTCGACCGGTCTTTAATGTACTGGATGATCTCCTGACTATCGATGGGAGGAGCAGTATTGGGCATACAACATACCCCGGTGAAACCGCCATTGGCCGCTGCCAGACTGCCGGTGGCTACGGTTTCCTTACCTTCATAACCAGGCTCCCGCAGATGAACATGCATATCCAACCATCCCGGGGTAATAACCTTTTTATGGCAATCTAAAACGTC
Source organism: Caldithrix sp. RBG_13_44_9 (assembly GCA_001771055.1). Taxonomy (GTDB): domain Bacteria; phylum Calditrichota; class Calditrichia; order RBG-13-44-9; family RBG-13-44-9; genus RQOF01. Next base: position 1,459 of record MESS01000156.1, on the reverse strand, counting down.
TCCCTCAAAGTTCTTCGATTCGATACGTCCCAGCTGGACAATTTGGCCATTCTCGATCATAAGGTCCTTCTGCTCATTCACATTCTGCAAGGGATCGACGATTGTACCGCCTTTTAATAAAATGCTTGAAGGTAAGGGTTGAAACCCTTTTCTGGAAATAATGACATTTTTAGTGAGTTTCACTGCGACCTCCTGCTAATAAATATAAGACCGCCATTCTGACCGCTACACCATTGGTTACCTGTTCTAAAATAACTGAATGATCACTGTCAGCTACATCACTGGAAATTTCAATTCCCCGGTTCATTGGTCCGGGATGCATGATTAGAATCGGTTTGGTGGCACCTTCTAATCTTTCGCGGGTGATTCCAAAATAATTGTGATATTCCCGCAGAGAAGGAAATAAGGCCTCTCTCTGTCTTTCTAATTGCAATCGCAGGATATTCAATACATCTACCTGGGGAATGATTTCATCGATGTTATAATATACCTCAATACCTAATTTCTCTATTTCCCGCGGTATGAGGGTGGAAGGTCCGCACACCAGCACCCGTGCTCCCACTTTTTTTAATCCATAAATATTGGACATTGCTACCCGGGAATGCGAAATATCACCCACCAGAGCGATGGTTTTACCCTGCAGGTTTCCCAATTTCTGGCGAATGGTGAACATGTCCAGCAGCGCCTGGGTCGGATGTTCATGACCGCCGTCACCGCCATTAATAATGTGGGAGGTTAGCACCCTGGCCAGGAGATGGGCAACCCCTGGTGAGGAATGACGCACCACTACCATATCAATCTTCATGGCTTCAATATTTTTAACAGTATCAATCAATGTTTCACCCTTCTTAACGGAACTGTTAGAAGCACTGAAACTGACAATATCGGCGGACAATCTTTTTTCAGCTAATTCAAAGGAAATGCGGGTACGGGTAGAGGGTTCGTAAAAAAGATTGACCACAGTTTTTCCTTGCAGAGTGGGCAACCTTTTAATTGGTCGATCCAACACCTCACGGAACGATTTGGCAGTATCCAGAATGGTAATGATATCCTTCTGAGGAATTCCATCCAGACCCAATAAATGTTTGCTGTGCAATACCATATTCGGTTCCTTCATTTTTCGCTGGGTTCTTCAACAAGTAATACTTTATCTTCCCCATCACTTTCTTTCATAAAGACTTTTATCTCTTCGCCGATCGAGGTGGGGATATTCTTTCCCACAAAATCCGGCCGGATCGGTAGTTCGCGATGTCCGCGGTCAACTAAAACCGCCAGATAGATCCTGGAAGGCCGGCCAAAATCCATCAGAGCATCCAGAGCCGAGCGAATCGTGCGGCCGGTATAAAGAACGTCATCCACCAGGACAATATTTTTCTCATCAATTTTGAATGGGATATTGGTGACTTCCACCGCTGGCTGTTTCAGGCGGGTACGGAAATCATCCCGGTAAAGGGTAATA
>MESS01000155.1:30761-30903 GCA_001771055.1 Caldithrix sp. RBG_13_44_9 | reverse complement strand
AAACCATGCGAGCGCACAAGGAAGTCACACATTAACGTTTGCGTCTATGATAGTTCATGGGAGGCATCGGACGCTTTTGTGCTGGATGAGAGTGATTGTGTATCTGCCTGGGTGAAAAACGATCATCTTGGCTTCGAGGTTT
>MESS01000155.1:29729-30749 GCA_001771055.1 Caldithrix sp. RBG_13_44_9 | reverse complement strand
GTGGGGTGGTGCGAAAGTATCGGCCTGATTTTCTAGTCAGACTTAACAACAGTGCCATGTTAGTATTGGAAACAAAAGGCCAAGACACGGATCAGGATAAGGTAAAACAACACTATCTTGAGGAATGGATAAACGCCGTGAACGCACATGGCGGTTTTGGGCATTGGGGCTGGGCGGTCACCAAAAAGCCAGGAGAAATTCGTGACATTCTGATGTAAAACCTAGCAGATAATGATGGAAAATGCATATAATTGATTATAGTCTTGGTTGTTCAGCTGCACTCAGCAACGCGGTTGAACACTTCAGTTAGATTGTAATAAAAATAAAAAAGAGACATAAAGAAAAGTCAATAATTTTGTTGGATATAGGGGTAAACATTATAGTATACATCCTTAAGGATGTATTAGAAAATTCAATCTAACATGCGATTCTCCCAAGAAATCCTTCAGACAATACAACCATTGCGTGTTAAGCGCTATGTATTAGGTCGATAAAACATATAGGGAAACATCATGGGCCAGCTGTTTGCGCTGCTGCTCATAATTCTATTGGCTCTTGCATCAGTAGCCGGCTATCTGTTTCTCAGCCAGCTGATTACTGCCGGGGAGAGGCAAATAGCCAATGGTCAAAGACAGCTAGAAGAAGGAAAGCAAGCGCTCGAGGAAGGCAAAGCTGAGTTGGAGGCCGGCAAACAAGAGTTGTCAGAGGGCAAGAAGGATTACGAGCAAACCAAAGACAACCTGTTGGTGGTGTTAGTGGACAAGCTGCTGAAAGGCGGTAAGGGCTTCAAAGAGGCTAAAAAGCAGATCACCGCAGGAGACACTCAGGTTGCCAAAGGAGCGGGCGAGGTTAACGTTGGGGAAAGGCGACTTGATACAGGCGAGCTGGAACTGCGCCGAGGGAGGGAACAGGTGAAGCGGGCCAAAGGCGCACGCGTTGCCTGTGCACTATGGACAGTTTTTTTTGCCTCTTTATCGATTGTGCTCGGGTTCTATTGGAGGCAATCAATCAAATCTTTTA
>MESS01000155.1:29299-29678 GCA_001771055.1 Caldithrix sp. RBG_13_44_9 | reverse complement strand
GAGTTATAGTTCATGCAATTTTGGACAGGATCGCCCAAAATGTTCATCAAATCAGCATTAAAGGAAAATCTTATCGATTCAATTTTAGGTCCAACCTTAAAATTGCTTGACTTTTTCAAATAGAATTTTTATTTTTAAGCAAATCATCCAAGAGGTGAGGAGTTGTGATGCTCTTGCGATAGGGAATTGAAGTGGCTCTTGAAACAAATCAATAGAAAATGTAATAATTAGTCTTAATCAATGGATTCTAGTTTCAATTCTTGATAAACGCACTCGAGAAAAACAAGAGCTGATACTGTCAAAATATTTATTGCTGCACTAAAGGATACTCATGGCAAAAATACAAATCTTATTGATCGAAAATAACCGCCTGCTGCGG
>MESS01000155.1:27671-29013 GCA_001771055.1 Caldithrix sp. RBG_13_44_9 | reverse complement strand
AAATCGCTGCATCACTCCACATCGCCACCTATACCGTGAAGAGCCATGTGCACAATATTCTGGAAAAGATGGCACTCAGCACCCGTCTGCAGATAGCGGCATTTGTCCGCAAGGAAGGATCCGGATGATCGGTTTCACAATGTGACTACCCTATATACAGATGAACATTTGGGATAAAGCGAATTTTTTATAACAGAATTTATTAGTCCTAAAGAGGACAAAAACATATCTGAAAGTAAAATATCATGAAGAAAAAAGAAGACCAATTCCGTCGTAATGCCCTTCCGAAAACCCCCACAAGTATTCAAGGATTAGATGAAATCACGGGCGGGGGATTACCGAAAGGTAGACCGACGCTTATATGCGGTGGTGCGGGTTGCGGGAAGACCCTCTTTGCCATGGAGTTTCTCGTTCGCGGAGCAACCCAGTACAATGAACCGGGTGTCTTTATATCGTTCGAGGAAACGGAGAAAGAACTCGCAACAAACGTTGCTTCGTTAGGGTTTGATCTGGAAAACCTTATCGTTCGCAAAAAGATTTGGGTTGAGCACGTTCAAATCGAACGGGGTGAAACCGAACAAAGTGGTGAATACGATTTGGAAGGTTTGTTTATCAGGATCCATCACGCAATTGAGAGCATCGGCGCTAAGCGGGTTGTGCTGGATACCTTAGAATCACTCTTTTCAGAGTTGCCAAATGCTCTTATACTGCGTGCTGAACTGCGCCGGTTATTTCACTGGCTGAAAAAGAAAGGCGTAACAACAATAATTACTGCAGAGCGAGGTGAAGGTTCCTTGACGCGTCAAGGTATGGAAGAGTATATCTCAGATTGTGTAATTCTGCTTGATCATCGCGTGAACGATCAATCATCCATACGACGGCTGCGTATTGTTAAATATCGCGGTTCAACACACGGTACGAACGAGTATCCTTTCCTTATTGATGAAGATGGTTTTTCTGTTTTGCCTGTCACTTCCCTGGGACTGAATTACTTTTCATCTAAAAAGAGAATTTCCACCGGTATCCCACGTCTTGACACCATGCTCTCCGATAAAGGTTACTTTCGCTGCAGTACAGTCCTTGTCTCGGGCACCGCTGGTACGGGCAAGACCAGCATCGCCACGTATTTTGTTGAAGCGGCATGCAAGAGAGAAGAACGTGTTCTCTTTTTTACCTTCGAAGAATCCCCTAGTCAGCTTATGCGTAATATGCGTTCAATTGGATTAAATTTAGAACAATGGGTGAAAAAAGGGTTGCTACAGTTTCATGCATCGCGTCCCACACTCTATGGTTTGGAATCTCACCTGACGACGATTATCAAATTGATCAATAAATTTGAACC
>MESS01000155.1:27532-27642 GCA_001771055.1 Caldithrix sp. RBG_13_44_9 | reverse complement strand
AACGTAACAGAGGATTGTATGTGCTTAAATCGCGCGGTATGGCGCACTCCAATCAGATTCGCGAGTTTAGGCTGACAAACCACGGTATCGAATTGCTCGATGTCTATGTT
>MESS01000155.1:24332-27517 GCA_001771055.1 Caldithrix sp. RBG_13_44_9 | reverse complement strand
TTGACCGGTTCGGCGCGATTATCACAAGAGTCACAAGACGATAGAGCACAATTATTGCGTCAACAAGAAATCAGACACAAACAATTTGAAATAGCGCATAAGCGTAAAGCAATGGAAGCTCAGATTGAATTGTTACGATCCAAATTTGAAGCAGAAGAATCAGAAGCGCTCATGTATATTGATAATGGCAAAGCAAGAAATGAACATTTCAAACAAGACCAGAAAAAAATGGCAAATAGTCGAAAAGCAGATGCAACCTTAAAAAAAACAAAAACAACCAAGAAGAAAAAAAATAGGTAATAGAGCATTCCGTGAAAACCAAAAAAGTAAAATCGAAAACCAGCTGGCGAAAAGAAAAACCTACCAACACAAAAAATAACAAATGGATCTTACGTTTGTATGTTGCCGGGCAGACTCAGAGAGCCATTACCGCTTTCAACAATCTCAAATCAATTTGCGAAGAGAAATTAAAAGGCAATTACAAGATTGAAGTAATAGACCTCTTACAAAATCCACAGCTAGCTCGCGACGATCAAATACTGGCCATACCGACATTGGTGCGGAAATTACCCGTTCCAGTGAGGAGGATCATTGGCGATCTTTCTATTACAGAACGTGTACTGGTCGGGTTAGATCTCAAAGAACAGTGGGAGCTCAAGAATAAGTAAAAATCCGGATGACCGGATTCACAACCTGATAATCATTCATTCCTAAAGAAGCATAACCTCACCATCTCATAATATGTATCCCCAGCATAACGAATTTACAGTTCAATTCCAAAAATTTTTCAACTCAGATTTTTCTTTACATAGGATTAGTTCTTTATAATCCTAAAGAACTAGTTCCTTTTTCATCCCTTTGGGTGATTGACTTTGTGGTTGAATTTGATTATATAATATTAACGAAATCATACAGCGAAATAGTTGGTGCGCTAATAGACATTCCAAATTTAAAGTCTGAAAAAATAAGAGGCCAAACAATGCAACGGAGCATACATTATTATGTCCTGTCATTGAGCGAACAAACCAGCAGGTTTTACGAGGGATTTCGAGACAAACTCATTGACATTCAAAACACGAATTTTCCGTTTGAAATTTCAATTGATGCCGGTCTTCCGGCCTCCAAAGACAGCCAATTGAGAGAATTTTTCCAGCAGACGAAACAGCACTTTGACCAATATTACGAACAAGATCCACTTCGATTGGTGGTGGTGGGCGAAAAGAGCAACCTGGCCATTTTTGGAGCCTTGATGACTCAGCAGGACGTATTGATCGGCATGGTTGAAGGTGACTACACCGCCACTTCTCCACACGATTTGGGTATGATTGTATGGCCCGTCGTCAAGGAGGCCATAGCGGGCGCAAATAAAAACGCCATGCGTGATCTGACAACAGCGGCCAAGCTGAAGAAAGTCGTCTCCGGAATTGACGCTGTGGGGCAGTTAGTGGAAACAGAAACAGGCTCCACTTTGTACGTCGAAGAAGATTATCACGTGAAGGGCAGCATTCGTAAAACGGATCATTCGCTGATAATCTCAAAGCATGTAAATCTATTGGAAGTGATCGATGACGTGGTGGATCTCATCATCGAAAAGGTACTGAAAATGGGAGGAACCGTGATTTTTCTAAACAGCGGTTCGTTGATAACATTTGAGAGAATCGCTTTGATTCTGCGTGACTGATTGCCAGATGGAAACAGGGATATTAAAAGGAGAATGCTTATTTCATTTTCATACATACAGACATACTGATGATATAGTATGAGAAAGGATAAAAAATGAAACAGTTAATAAGAAAGTTGGAAATCTTGGGGATTGTAATGTTCATCGTTATGGCTGCCAGTTGGTCAGGGTAGTTTAGGGAGCCAGCCGCGGCTCCCACTAAGTGTTATGCGGCACAACTGTGTACAATGAACAATAAACCAAAAAAGGAAAGGATAATTGCTATGTTATGGACTATCGCTGTTATTCTGATCGTCTTGTGGCTCCTGGGGTTAGTCTCTTCCTACACCATGGGCGGTTTCATTCATGTTCTGCTGGTTATCGCCATCGTGGTCGCCTTGGTTAATGTAATTAGCGGACGAAGGCGATGACGGTTTTGCACTGACCACGTCGGATTCAGCCGCAATGGAGATGCTGTAAAATGCAGAATACCGGTTATCAAACAAGACTTAACCGGGGATATTAACCTCACTGACCGCAGCTTCTAATTTTCAAACTGCGGAAAGTGAGATTTACTAACATTTACAAACCATGAGAGGAGTTTTCTTATGAGACACGTAATGTTGTTTTCAATGTTGGGTGTATTGCTTTTTACATCTAACCAGACCTATGCACAATTCGACAATCCTGGTGTGGGATTCGGTTTTGCCGCGGGCGGCGCTTTTGGAGATAATAGCAGTGATGACAAATGGGTGATTCAGGGTCGTGGATATTTTCAATATAAGCTCATTTCTCCTATTTTGTTGGGTCAACTTGGTGTGGGATACGCCAAACTCAACGCTCCTGGCGTGTATACCGCAGAAACCGGCACGGCTGAGAACAGATTGCTTTTCATTCCATTTTCTTTGGAAAAATTGAATCCATTTTTGTATGGTGGTTTTGGTGTATCTAAAAACTTCAGTGAAAGCGGCTCGGATTTTTCACCAATTGTCCCAATGGGAGTCGGTTTTCAGACCAGGCTCGGCAGCCAAATGTTATTGGAAGCGAGTGGTGGATATTATTTATCCTTATCGGATAAACTCGATGGACGCCAACGCTCGGATACCGACCTCAACAGGCTTACCAATAAGAAACACGATGGATTCTTTGGTTTTCTTATCGGACTTATGTTTACCCGCGGATCAAGCGCGGATGCCGACCCGGACAAGGATGGATTGACCACTAAGATTGAAAAAGAAATAGGCACTGATCCCAAGAAGGCTGACACCGATGGCGACGGTTTGAACGATGGCGCTGAAGTGAATCAGTACAAAACTGATCCCCTCACGGCTGATACCGATGGCGACGGTTTACTTGATGGTGCTGAAGTGAATCAGTACAAAAGCGATCCAGGGAAGGCGGATAGCGATGGCGACGGCTTGAGCGATGGCGCTGAAGTGAATCAGTACAAAAGCGATCCAGGGAAGGTGGACACCGATGGCGATGGCTTGAATGATGGTGATGAAGTGAAATATAAATCTGATCC
>MESS01000155.1:23960-24297 GCA_001771055.1 Caldithrix sp. RBG_13_44_9 | reverse complement strand
ATGGTGATGAAGTGAAATATAAATCTGATCCATTGAAGACCGACACCGATAGCGATGGCTTAACTGATGGCTTTGAAGTGAATCAGTTCAAAACCGATCCAGCGAAAGCAGATACCGATGGTGATGGTATAAGCGATGGTGACGAAGTGAACAAATATAAGACCGATCCGGTGAAAATCGATACCGATGGTGGTGGGGTAAACGATGGTGCTGAAGTGACGGCTAAAACCAATCCGTTGGATCCGAAAGATGACATTTCATCAACCACGACGATTATTCTCCTCGAGAAAGGGAAGAAAATTATCCTTCGAGGGGTTAATTTCGAATTCAACAAGGC
>MESS01000155.1:8874-23888 GCA_001771055.1 Caldithrix sp. RBG_13_44_9 | reverse complement strand
GGTGGAAATTTCCGGCCATACCGATAGTAAGGGCAGCGATGAATATAATCAGGATCTCTCGTTGCGCCGGGCACAATCAGTGAAAAATTGGCTGGTGCAAAGAGGCATAGCAGGGGATCGCATGAAAACCGTCGGTAAAGGTGAAAAGGAACCCATTGCTGATAATGCGACGGCCGAGGGTCGGACGGAGAATCGGCGCATTGAATTCTATGTTGAGGAATAGATTGAATGTTTGATGATTGGAATGCCAAGGAAGCAGAATACCGGTTATCAAACAAAACATGACCAGAGGGGCGTAGAGAGGCAGCCGTCGGTTAATTGATCAAGCCACCCCTCACTTTAATCAACGTTTTAAAAAGAGGTTTAGTATGAAAGCAAAAATGAAGGTTGTCCTCGCAGTGGTACTTTGTGTTTCGATCGCCCTCCTGCTGGGGTGTGCCTGGAGTAACAAAGCCAAGGGCGGAGCGATCGGTGCCGGCACCGGAGCAGTGGTTGGTGGTGTTATCGGAAATCAATTTGGGAACACTGCCGTTGGCGCCATTATCGGGGCGGCAGTTGGCGGTACAGCCGGGGTTCTGATCGGTAATGAGATGGACAAGCGAGCCGAAGAGATGAGGCAGGATATGCAGGGAGCAAAGATTGAGCGTGTCGGCGAAGGAATCAAGATCACATTTGATTCAGGTCTTCTTTTCGATGTGGATAAATCGGACTTGCGACCCCAGGCGAAAACAAACATCGAGAGTCTCGCCAAAACCTTGAACAAATACGACGACACCAACATCCTGGTTGAAGGAGATACCGACAACACCGGTAGTGATGACTATAACCAGAAGTTGTCCGAACGTCGTGCTCAAGCTGTTACTGACTATCTCATGGGTCTTGGCGTTACCGGCTCCAGGATTATGCATATTGGCCTGGGCGAGTCGAATCCTATCGCTACAAACGATACCGACGATGGCCGTCAGCAAAACCGACGGGTGGAAGTTGCCATTTTCGCGAACGAAAAATTGAAGAAAGCCGCCGAGGACGGCAACATTTAACTAACTCGGGCTAACTTCGTTCAGCCGATTGTTAAGCGAAGCGTGCCGATGAAAAGAAATACTAAATTTTATTAACCATTAACAAGAAGGAGATTAAAATGCCTCTAATTAATGTGGTAATAGTTCTGATCGTGGTCGGTGTTCTCTTATGGTTGGTCAATCAATATATACCGATGGACAAAAAAATTAAATCGATCCTGAATATTGTCGTGATCATTGCGGTGGTTTTGTGGCTGCTGAATGCTTTTGGAATATTCAGTTCTGTGGGCAACATCCACATTGGATAGTGATAATCAATTAAATGACACCACACCGGACAATTCGTTGTTATGAGGTAGGTAACCAATCAATTTCATTTCAACTTTACGGAGGAAACAACTATGTTAACAAGAACAGTTTTCGGAGTCATAGTCATGATGTTTGTTCTGGTTCAAGCGGCAAATGCGGGCGGGAACGACGGAATTCAAAAGTACTTCAACGATACCGCCTCCAAAGTGAAGGCAACCGCCGACCCGGCGGAAAAGCGGGCAATACTCGACAAATCATTACAAACCATGTCTAAAGCGTTGGATAAGGTTCAAAGCTCGCCGTTGATTTCAAAAGAAGATCGCGCCGGTATTGATCAATTCAAAGCGGCTCTTCAAGAGAACCAAGACGAGCTCAGGGGCAGTAATGGTTACCAGCGGGTGCCCGATGCGCAACTCAATGCCTTCTCTGATTATGTCGTGCAGAATATGGAGCAGGCCGATAGGTCTATAACCATCAGCTTGGTTGCGGCACTCTTGATCGTCATCATTATCATACTCCTGGTATAGGCTGTATCGTCACCGAGTAAACATTCACAGGCTTTTGGCATGCAAAGCTCACATAACCTAACATTCACGAGTGCCACGCAACCATACTCGATGCTCTTAGCGGGCTTCGGTGGCGTGGTGCTCGTGTTATTTCTGGTTTCCTGCAGCTCCATTCCTCTTATGCAACGGGGAACCCCGCCGGGGGAAGAGAGTGCGCTCCCACCCCGCTATTCAATGGCATTCATCATCCACGGAGACGGTGACTACCTCTATCATGACCCCCAGGGCAATGCGCGCAGAGCAGACCAGGAGGCATTCCTTGAAGCAACAACGGTAGCGGAGCGAAATCCGCAAGCTCAGGTGTTCATCTTTCACGAAATACGCAGGAAGCACGCCTTGCTCATTTTTCCTCGCCGTGATGGAAAATTCTATTATTACCGGCACGGACAGCTGCTGGCCCAAGAATCGTACTGGCGCGATCAGGGACAATCACGCTTCGATCCTGAGGTGACACTCTATCACCGCTTCCGCGCGGGAGAACAGCCTCAACCGCTGAGATTGTTCTTCTATTTCGGCCACGAAATCCCTGAATTCGGCGGTGCGGGCTACGATGCATCGTACTCGCAGCGTACGTTCACGGTTCTTGATCTTGCCGACGGACTGAAACGTATCGCACCTGATTCCAGCAGGTTCGATCTCATCGTGCTTTCCACCTGTTTCAACGGTACACCATACACCATTGCCGCTTTGGCTCCCTATGCGCGAACCATCGTCGCTTCTCCCGACAATCTTCACCTCTCCTACTTCGATCTCCAGCCATTTGAGCGGCTGGATGTTGGTTTGCGAGATGGAGATATGGCTGGGTTTGCCAAAATTTTTGCACGCCAGACCTTCGACCGGCTGACAGAAGATATTCAGACAGCGGTCACTGTTGCGGTGTACGATGTGGATAGCGTGCAGGGATACTTGCATGCTGTAGACAGTGTCTACTATCATACCTTGAATACATTGAAGGGGCAAACACCGGGGTCCATAAAGCACTGCGATTGTGCTGATGATCCGGTATATGTGTTGCCAGGGATGAGCGAGGGGGTAGAGGTATTCTACCGCCCGTCACGCTTCGGACGCTTAAAGCAAAAACAGAACCATTCCGGATGGGAATGCTGGATGCTTCTGAATTAATCCATCTCGCATGGGCTTGCCAAGCCATGCAACGCCTCACCGGTTATTTTTTGATTTTATTTTAGATAGTGCATCGTGATCGATCAATCACACAACTAAGTGAACCCCTTATGAAAATTAAAATCAGAATTAAACTTAAAATAAAAGTATTTACAAATGGGGAATATGTCTATGTTTAAAAAGTTACAAACCGGATTGTTTGCCTTTCTGATTACGGCGTTTCTGATCCAGGCTTGCAGCCTGGTGCCGCTCACCGGAAGGCATCAGCTCTCACTGGTCTCTGATGCTGACATGCTTTCTACCAGTTACATCCAGTACGACCAGTTCCTGAAGGAAAACAAGCTGAGTACGAACACAGCCCAAACGAATATGGTTAAGGGAGTCGGCAGGCACATACAAAACGCAGTGTCAACATATTTTGCCCGGAATAATTTAACTGATCAACTCAATGGGTTCGCGTGGGAATTCAACCTCATCGAAAGCAAGGAAGTCAACGCCTGGTGTATGCCGGGAGGGAAAGTGGTAGTTTACTCCGGAATCCTTCCGGTCACCCAAGACGAAACAGGCCTGGCCGTTGTGATGGGGCACGAGATTGCGCATGCCGTGGCAAAGCACAGCAACGAGCGGATGAGCCAGGCGCTGCTCGCCCAGATGGGCGGACAGACGCTCGCTGCAGCACTCCAGTATAAATCCCAAGAGACCCAGCAGATCTGGATGTCCCTTTTCGGCGTCGGGGTCCAGCTTGGTGCAATCCTGCCGTACAACCGTAAGCAGGAGAGCGAAGCCGACCGCCTTGGGTTGATCTTCATGGCCATGGCCGGGTACGACCCTAATGCCGCTATCGAGTTTTGGCAACGCATGTCTCAGAATGCGGGAGCGAAGCCGCCGGAGTTCCTGAGTACGCACCCCTCCGACCAGAATCGGATCAAGAAAATCAAATCGTATATTCCAGAGGCAACGAAGTATTACAAGAAGTAGCGGTGATAGGCAATATGTCTATGTCTCCCGTGGTCAGGTATTCAGAGGTCAGATCTCTCTTGGCTTGGGAAGACTTGTTGGTAGTCCAAAGGAACTAGTTCCTTTTTCATCCCTTTGGGCGATTGTTTGGGTGTTTGGATTTGGTTAATTTTGTGTCATTAACTTATGGTATTAACATTTAACAAAACAAGTTTTATTCATCTTAGGAGGAAATGATATGAGAATTTCTCGAGTCCGAATCGTTCGAATCGTTTTTGTTATCGCTTTTAGCTTGTGCTTTGCACAACAGGCTACGGCTCAGTACATCGGTGTCCTGCAGTCCGCCGAGACGATAGACCGCGGCATCTTCAAGCTCATGGCTGCCCCGATCATGGTATTTGGCAAGGACGGAGCAGATAATGAGTTCGGGGTTGGGGCGCGCGGGGGGTATGGATTCACTGAACGCTTCGACGCCGAAGCCAAGCTGGGCTTCTTTGAAAATGGTACTTTCGTCGGTGCAGATGGCGAGTACTGGATTTTCGGGGGTTCGGAAGAGACTTCCGCCCTTGATTTCTCCTTAACGGCAGGCCTCCACTGGATGTTCGGGAAAGATAATGGTTACGACAACATGGGATTCGAAATCACGCCCCAGTTGAGCGGGAATGTGACTGAGAACCTGGAGCTATGTGGGGCTTTGGATGCATCGTTCGAGTCGATCCAGGATGTTCCGGAAGGGGTTGACGATTCATTCACGAGATTGCACCTCGTGCCCGGAATCGAGTACCGCATGTCCGATACAGTGGACCTGGTTGCCGAGTTCGGTATCGCGCTCAACGATAACTCGTCTCACTATCTGGGCGCCGGCATTGCGTACTACATCCGCTGATAGTGAGGTGAGCGTATTTAGTACGTTGATGAGGTAGATAAGAAACCAATGTATGGTGAAGATATAAGTGAAATCAGGAATAATTTTTTGACATCAAAAACACATAAGGAGGTATAATCATGCGCTGGATTATTTTATTTTTCACAGCAGCATTTGTGTTCTTTATTGGATGTGAGAAAGAGACCAATTCAGTAGCAACCACCGGGACACTGAAAGTGTATTTAACCGATGCACCAGCGGACTATGAGGCGGTAAATATTACTTTCTCCGAGGTTAGTGCGCACCTCAATGACCAGTGGTTGACAGTTCACGGAGATACAATTACTGTCAATTTAATGGAATGGAATAACGGGAATTCCATTATCCTGGGTGAAGCCGAACTGCCAGCCGGGCATTATACCCAGATTCGCTTAATGATTCAGGAAGCAGAAATAGTGGTAGATGGTCAGACTTTTCCATTGACTGTTCCCAGCGGTGCCCAAACCGGTTTGAAAATGGGTCCGGAGTTCACCCTCAATGCTGGCTCATTGTATGAATTAGTGATCGATTTTGATGTGGCTCGTTCAATTGTGGTTACCGGCCCAAAGAATGATCCTAACAGTTATAAATTAAAACCGCATCTGCGATGTATTCCTCGAGCCATCAGTGGATCTGTCTCTGCCACAGTTACCAATCCTGAACATTTACCAGTTGCGTATGCTTTACAGAATTCCGATACCATTACCTCAGCAATCGTGAATACCAGCAGCGGATACTTTCAGTTATCATTTTTATCTGAAGGCAGTTACACAGTTTCCGTTAGAGACACTCTGGATCAGTCTTACAACCAGGATAATGTGCTCGTAGCGATTGGTGATAATAATGACCTGGGACAGATCACATTGCAATGAGAATTTGAACAATGCCCAATGGTGTCTGTCTCTAATTCAATTAAAGAACTGTAGGATTTATTCAGGTAAAGAAGCGGGCGTTGATGTGGTAGGCAAATCGAAGAATTATCAGTGTTGATAGCCAGTTGTCTTTCAACAGCTGGCTTTTTTATTGATCTCTTAATCTGTGTCAACTCGGATTCAATATAATCTGGCCTTAATCACCTCCCATAATATGGTGTGGCCTTGCATTTTTAACTTAGGAATAAGGCTGCTTTTCATCACAGACGATGGATGTATCACAACACCCTTTCCAGTTGACAAATTCTTCCTGATATCTTAATATCTAGCTATCCCGTTAATTTAGTTTGCAAGGTCATCCAATCCGAAACTCCCTCCCTCCTAATTATGTATAGACCGGGGACATGGGTAACAGGTGTTAGAGGAGATAAATACAAGTTTTGACAAATCCTAACCCACCCCCGTCGCCCCTCCCTACTGTATTAGGGAGGGGCCTGAAAAAAGCTCACTATCGACGAATTTTAAGTGGGGTGGGTCAAGAAAGAGAGGATGCAATACCATTGTTTTCATCTCAACCGATTTTGAAAATGGTGATATAAAGTGTAACCTATGTCTCCGAACTATACAATTATTGGGTGACCTTGCATTTTATTAAATGAAACCGATTGGTGGCTTCTGATTCATCGATTGGAAAAAGTCAAGAGCACGCAGACAACCTTCTAAAAAACAAAACCCAATCTTCGATGCAGGATCGGGTTAAAAATGATAGGCAATATGCCCATGTCTCCCGTAGTCAAGTATTCAGAGGTTAGATCTCTTATGGCTTGGGGAGACTTGGTGGTAGTCCAAAAGATTTAGCTCCTTTTTCATCCCTTTGGGCGATTGTGTGGGTGTTTGGAATTGGTTAATTTTGTGTCACTAACTTAAGGTATTAATATTTATCAAATCAGGTTTTATTCATTTTAGGAGGAAATGATATGAGAATTTCTCGAGTCCGAATCGTTCGAATCGTTTTTGTTACAGTTTTTGTCCTGTGCTTCGCACGGCCGGCCGCGGCTCAGTACATTGGTGTCCTGCAGTCCGCCGAGACGATGAACCGCGGCACCTTCAAGCTCATGGCTGCCCCGATCATGGTATTCGGCAAGGACGGAGCAGATAATGAGTTCGGGGTTGGGGCACGCGGGGGGTATGCATTCACCGAACGCTTCGACGCCGAAGCCAAGCTGGGCTTCTTTGAAAATGGTACCTTCGTTGGCGCAGATGGCGAGTACTGGATTTTCGGGGGTACGGAAGAGACTTCCGCCCTTGATTTCTCCTTGACGGCAGGTCTGCACTGGATGTTTGCGAAAGATAATGGTTACGACAACATGGGATTCGAAATCACGCCCCAGTTGAGCGGGAACGTGACTGAGAATCTGGAGCTGTGCGGGTCTCTGGATGCCTCGTTCGAGTCGCTCAAGGATGTCCCGTCAGGGGTTGATGATTCGTTCACGAGATTGCACCTCGTGCCTGGGATCGAGTACCGCCTGTCCGACACCGTCGACCTGGTTGCCGAGTTCGGTATCGCGCTCAATGACAACTCGTCTCACTATCTGGGCGCCGGCATTGCGTACTACGTCCGCTGATAGCTAGTGGATGGACAATTCTAGCCAGAAAGCCTTGGTAGTTTTCAAATCTGCGGCCGGGAAAGAGAGCCACCGATATTCGGAGATTAGATCCCTCGTGGCGTGGGATGATTTGGTGGTAGTCCTAAAGAACTAGCTCCTTTTTCATCCTTTTGGGCGATTGTTTAATTGGTTGGATTTGTTTAATTTAATTTCACTAAATGGTTTTAACATTAAACAAAACAGGTTTTATTCAATAATCGTAGGAGATTTCAAATGAACAGGCTCAGTATCATGGGTAACTGGAATGAGACCGCCGGTAAGCTCAAACAAAAATATGCTAACCTGACAGAAAATGATTGGCTCTTGAAAGAAGGTCAGGAAAAAGAATTGTTAGGAAGACATCAGAAGAAGCTTGGAAAAATCAAGGAAGAAATTCGCTCGCTGCTTACGAGGATATAACGAACCGGTCTCTGCGAATGGTTACTCTTTAGTATTCTCGGCTAGACCGAAACTCATGGCTTGCTTTAAGAGGCAAGCCTGTAAGCAGAGCATAAGTTACTTTCGTGAGTTTCTTACCAGCAATAATCAAAAGACACGGCTAACTTGAAAAAAAAGAGTTTGACAATTATGAAGTTCAAAGCCTTCAACTTGGTTGCCATAGGATTTATGGCGGCAGCATTGGTAGTGGGATGTGGGAAAATATCGGAAAAAAATACGACGGAGGGAATTCTCTAAGATGTGCACCGTTCCGGCATCTTGGCAAGATATTGTTTTTAAATGGGAATAACTGGATTATAAAGGAACGAAGCGCCTAAATCTTAAAATAAGATGGATCTATGAAAAAGGTATTAATTATTCTGGGGATATTGGTTTTTCTTTTTTTTACTGCCATGATGGTTGTTCCAATCATTTTTAAACCACAACTAGTAAAGTTGGTAAAAGAGGAAGCCAATAAAAATATCAATGCCACCCTGGACTTTGAGAGTATCGGTTTGAATTTATTTGAAAATTTTCCGAATGTAGCCCTCAATATCAAACATCTGACGTTGATCAACAAACCGCTTTTTGCAGGAGACACCTTAGTAAGGATTTCAACTTTTAAATCCACTCTTCACTTGCTGAGCCTCATCAAAGGCAAAACGGTAAAAATTATTTCAATTGTGCTTGATGAACCCCAGATTCACCTGACTGCTTTGAAAGATGGTACAGTGAACTGGAATATTGTTAAGAAGACGGAAGAGCAAAAGCCTGAAACCTTGAAACCGGCGAAAAGCAATTTCAATCTCAAGCTTCAGGATTATGAGATAAAAGATGGAACCATTCTTTATGCCGATCAATCTTCCGGCATGCAGGTTATTGCCAACCAGGTTAATCATAAAGGGAGTGGAGATTTAATTCAGGATCATTTTCAACTTCTCACCTTTACGAAAATCAATGAATTGTCAGTTGGTCTTGCTGGGATCAATTATTTGACCAAAATAAAGACGCAGCTTAAAGCTGATATTGATGTCAATGCAAAGGATAAAATATTTACATTTAAGGAAAACGAATTACAGCTCAATCAATTGATAGTCTCATTTGCTGGATTTGTAAAGATAACAGGAGAAGAGCTGGTAACTGATTTAAAATTTAAAACCAATCAAAATGATTTAAAAAGCATACTTTCTTTGATTCCTGCCATTTACCAAAAAAACTTAGCTGACATCAAAACCTCGGGACAAGCAGCACTTCAGGGTTACCTCGAGGGCGTTTATACAAAAGACCACTTCCCGGCTTTTCAACTCCAATTGTCTATTAATGATGGCATGTTTCAATATTCCCAAGCACCTTCTCAAGTAAATCAGATAAATTTGGATTTGCTTATTCATAATCCAGGTGGAATTCTGGATAACACCTTAATTGATCTTAAAAATTTTCACGCAGAAATTAATCAAGAGCCTCTTGATATGACCCTTCATGTCAAAACGCCGATATCTGATCCTTATTTTTCTGCGACTGCCTGGGGCAATCTCAATTTACTCGACATCAAGAATATCATGCCTTCTGCGGAAGGCATGAACTTGTCAGGTATCATTTCATCCGATCTTTCCGTTGAGGGAAATTTATCCAGCATTCAGAATAATCAATACGACAGATATCAGGCCAATGGTAATCTTTCATGCAAAGATATAAATTATAGTGGACCGGCGGTGCCAGTAAAAGTTACGGTTCAGCAAGCGAATCTTGAATTTAAGCCCAAAAAAGTCAGTCTCAATAATTTTCAAGCTTTATTGGGAAAGGGCGATATTTATGCAACCGGTTCGCTGGATAACGTCTTACCTTATTTACTAAAAGGTCAAACCTTAAAAGGAAATTTGACTGTCAATTCAACCTTTTTTGATTTAAATCCCTGGCTGGAAAGTCCGAGTCTACAACTCACCGCAATTGAGTTGCCAGCAAAAATTGATTTTATCTTGAATTCAACTTTTAAAGAAGTATTAGTTGGTAAATTGAAAACAACTAATGTATCCGGAATGTTGGCCCTCAAAGACAAAATACTCCATTTGATAGACTTAAATATAAATGTACTCAATGGCTCTCTGATCACCAATGGAACCTATAGTAAACTAAAAGACACCCCAGCTCATTCGTTCTTTGGTTTGCAGATAAGTAATTTCAGTATCGCTGAGGCTTTTCAGAATTTTCTGACTGTGCAAAAATTTGTGCCGGTGGCAAAAAGTATTCAGGGAAATTTCGCTGCAAATCTGGAGCTGGTTACCGATTTTGACTCAACACTAACCCCGGTTTTTCGCACGATTAATAGTAGTGGTTCATTAATTATTCAAAAAGTGTTGGTCGAAAATTTTAAGCCGCTTGAGGTGTTGGCAGATATCTTGAAAATGGAAAAATTAAGAAAGTTGATCGTTGAAAACATCGAACCTTCTTATACGATCCGAGAAGGACGATTCAATTTAGCTCCTTTGAATTTTAAGATCGAGAATACCGAGTTCATAGTAGCCGGTTCCAACGGTATCGACAGGTCGATGGATTATTTAATGAAACTAAAAATTCCTGCCAAAGAACTGAATAACCAAACCAATGTTATAATCAACAATATTTTCAACAAAAAATTAGATCTTCTACCAGAGGATTATGTTGTACTCGATGTTTCATTCAAAGGAACAATTGACCAACCAGAGGTGAAGGTAGCAGGGAGAGACATTCTAAAAGGAGCGACCGCTAAATTGATCGATATTGCCCAAGAAGAAATACTGAAACAAAAAGTTATCCTCCCGGATACCGTAAGAACGGAAATTGAAAAACAAAGACTTCGATTGGAACAGTTAAAAAACTTTTTTAAAAAGAAATAAAGTAAAGTTGAACCAATTTTTGCACTAAAAATTTATTTGATGGGGTGTGCGCCCCATAAAAAAACAATCATTCATAAATTTAATGGAGGAAATTTTATGTGGAAGAAAACGTTACTGTTAATGGGGCTGATCTCGTTGATAGCTACCCAGGTGAATGCACAGAGCTTTAGTTTCGGCCCACAGGTTGGTTATTATAAAGCTTCGGATGCCGACAAAGGGGCATTTATGGGTGGAGTAGCCTGGCGGTTGAAATTGATGCCGGCTCTTGGTGTCGAAGCATCCATCAACTATCGTCAGGAAAAATATGGGGATGATGCTTTGACGGTTCGTAGCTGGCCGATAATGTTAACCGGATTGATTTATCCGCTCCCCTTTGTGTACGGAGCCATTGGCATGGGCTGGTACAGCGTGACTTTCGATTATGACCAGAGCAAGTTACCCTTTCTTGAAGACAAGACCACACAGAAAGTTGGCTGGCATTTTGGCGGCGGGGTGGAACTGCCCGTCGGTCCAAAATTCAAATTGACCGGTGACATTCGTTATGTCTTTCTGAATTATGATTTTCAAGAAATCCCGGGCAGCGGTGACCTGAAAAGCAACTTCTATGTCATCATGGTCGGATTGCAGTACGTTATGTAATCACTCACAAAGCTGAGTGGACCTGAAAGTCCACTCAGCTTTGCTTCTAGTGCCTAAAAAATAGTTACCCATTTTTTAGTGAGGAGTACACACCTATGCCATCGAATTGGGAGAATGTCAAGAAGACCGTGAAGGGTGAACTGTCCGACGCGGCGGCCACGACCAAGAAATACTTTAAGATCGGGAAGGTCAAGTTGGACATGATGAACAGTAATAACTCCCTGAACGACACGTTTCAGGAACTGGGCATCGAAGTCTACAACCAGATCACCAAAGAGATAAAAGGGGATATCCGGCAGAACCCGAAGGTGAAAAGTTTGGTCGAAAAGGTTAACCAGCTCAAACAATTCATCAAAGACGAGGAACTGGAGATCGATGTGATCAAGAAAGGATCCGTTCCGCAGCCCAAAACAGACCAGGCTACAAGTCCCCCTGATGTCAAGGCCAAGAGAACGGTTTAGCTCGACACAGAGGATGGTAAATCCAATAAGGCCATGATCGGGGTTGTTTTGCTTATAATTCATAAAAATTAGGCGAGACAGTCGTCAGAAAGGAGCCAAACATGCTTTGGACCATCTTTGTGATTCTTTTGGTTTTGTGGCTGCTGGCATTGTTCAGCGGCCACACGGTGGGCGGCTTCATTCATGTTCTGCTGGTGATCGCCATCGTCGTGATGCTGGTCAGAGTTTATAAAGGACGCAAATCGGTATAGCCGTTTGCACTCGCAAAATTTCTCAAACTAAGGAGGCTAAACACATGAAACCAATTATGATTATCGGAATTATTCTCATCGTCCTCGGCATCGGGGCTCTTGCCTACCAAGGCATCACCTACACCACCCGCGAGAAGATCATTGAAATTGGCCCCTTCCAAGCCAGCGCCGACACCCAGAAGACCATCCCGTTGTCACCTCTCTTAGGCGGATTGGCGCTTGCCGGCGGAATTGTAATGGTTATCGTTGGAAGAAAAAAGTCGTAGTGTACCAGCGTCGCCTGTCGGCTGCTATATGCGGTAATTTGAAATTTGAAGTTGGAATCAGTTGAAATCAGGTAATGTCGAATCTTCTAAGAGAAAGGGGATTCAAATGAACAAGCTCAACATTAAGTGAAACTGGAATGAGGTCGCAGGTAAGCTCAAACAAAAATTCGCCAATTTGACAGACGATGATTTGCTTTACAAAGAAGGTCCGGAAGAAGAATTGTTGGGAAGACTGCAGCAATTTAAAATTTTAAACGAGAGGTGACAAAATGATGCAGAAAGAGTTGAATGAAGAAAATAAGGAAATAAAAAGCAAGGCGTATGAGCTCTACGAGAAACACGGCTTTAAGGACGGCAATGATTTTGTTGATTGGCTTGAAGCGGAAAGGCAAACGGGAAAACGATCCAGGTTAGAGCACAGGAAGCAGATGCAAAATATTCTTCTTGCTATTGTTGGAATATTATGCGCCATCGTGGTGATCCTTTTAATTATGCTGTTCAGGCATAACCCTAAAATGGAACTATCCGAAAAGAGCCTTTCTGATCTGAAAGTCATGATGCTTGTGCTTGACCAGAAGTCCGATGAGGAAGTAGTCGCCTTCGGGGACACGCATTTCGATTACAATAATTCGACTCTTACCAATGAAGCGAAGACGCTGCTGAATAAGGATGTGCAGATCCTGAAAGAAAACCCCAAGATGAAGGTCCGTATGGCTGGATATACCTCGGCTCAAGGCACGGAAGAAAGCAATCAAAAATTAAGCGAAAAAAGAGCCAATGCAGTCATGGACTATCTGATCGAAAAAGGGATTGCGCCTGAGAGAATTACTACCATCGGATACGGCAGAACAAAACCGGCAGTGTATGAAGTGGCACCGGGTGACATTCACTCAAAGGAAGCGATGGCTAACATGCGAGTTTTGTTTGAAATTGTCGTCAAGTAGGAACATTACCGCATTATGTTTGGAATTTATTTGTGAATTGGAAGTAATTTTATGTAGAAGAACACGTTACTGCTAATGGGGCTAATCATGTTAATGGCTCCCAGGTGAATGCACAGAACTTTAGTTTCGGACCGCAGGTTGGCTATAATAAAGCTGGGGATGCTGACAAGGGATCATTTATTGGTGGAGTAGCCTAGCGGTTGAAATTTATGCCGTCTCTTGGTGTCGAAACATCCATCAACTATCATGAGGAAAAATATGCGAATGACTCCTTTAAAAATTCGCCGTCCTGACTGACGATGGTTAGTTTTACCAAAAAGCTAAGGAAGATGAATTGTGGGGAAGATGTAGGCGTTTGGATGTGGTTAAGGATATAGCTTTTCAAAACCAAGTTGCTCTTAAAAGTGGAATAATAAACAAATCTGATTTATAAGATAAAGTTATGTTGCTAAAAATTGCATTGTTTTTTTTGGGCGGCTAGAGCGCAACACCGCTAAGCCATTCCGAAATGCCCAGTCAATTTGGTTTAGTATAACCGATGGGAGAAAGGTAATGACCAAAACTGTCATAGTTTCAAAGAAGCAACACAGGGACTCTGTACGAGAAAACATACGCAATGGCGCGGTTCTTAAGTAT
Source organism: Caldithrix sp. RBG_13_44_9 (assembly GCA_001771055.1). Lineage (GTDB taxonomy): Bacteria > Calditrichota > Calditrichia > RBG-13-44-9 > RBG-13-44-9 > RQOF01. Next base: position 9,985 of record MESS01000155.1, on the reverse strand, counting down.
CCCATATATGCTGATGAACGTCTTGGCCGCTACAATTGCCACTTACGGTCTGTTTGCCAATAGTCCTGCTGTCGTCATTAGTGCAATGATTGTTGCAATGCTCCTGGGGCCAATCGTGGGAGTTTCGTTGGCTTTGGTGGACATTGATGTGAAGTTACTCTTGAAAAGTCTAACCTCGTTGCTTGCGGGTGCCATGGGGGTTATGGTTACTGCGTTTATTATAGGCACTATCCACAAAGATATGCCTATCACGAATGAGATTATGGTGCGCACCGCTCCCAATTTGTTGGATTTGATGGTTGCGTTGGCAGGTGGAGCAGCTGGCGCCTACGCCACCATTTCTCCACGTTTGAGTATTGCTGTCGTAGGTGTCGCCATTGCGGTGGCTTTGGTCCCGCCGCTAACCGCAAGCGGTATTCTGTTCGCGCGTGGCGAATTTGCTTTGGCGTCTGGTGCACTCTTGCTGATTTTTACCAACATGGTAGCCATCCAGTTTGCTTCCTCCGTTGTGCTATGGCTTAGCGGCTTCCGACGAATGCGCCGAACATCGGAGCAGCCCTGGTTAATATTTGCGAAGGGTAATGTAATTAGCATTGTGGTTTTGTTAGCGCTGGCAGTGTTGTTTACAACGAGCCTTCGGAGGATTGTAGCTAGACAGCTGTATGAGGCATCAACACGATTTACCCTTCAAGAGGTAATCAAGGATTCTGTAGGGAGTCATTTGGTAGCAGTTCAATTTGATGAGACAGTCCCAGGGAAAAACATCGTCAGAGCCGTGGTTCGTGGTCCAAATCCGCCTTCGCCAGCACAGGTTGCGGAATTGGAAGCCAAAATACCCATTCCCCCTGATCGCAAAACAGTAGAACTGCGAATACGTTTTGTGCAAACGATGATTATTAATAAAGACGGACCATTATATTGGGATGTTGAGTTTGGAACCAGTGAATAGCAAGGCGCTTGTCGGCAATAAGAAACCTATCCTTCAAGAATCGGCCCGACAAGAAAATGCAGGGAGCAGCAGGGGAAACCCGTTCTTTCTCTTTCTTGCTCCCGAGCGGGCAGTACATTAAAAACTAAAAGGAAAAACAAAAGATAAAGTACTGGGAGTAAA
>MESS01000155.1:7122-8868 GCA_001771055.1 Caldithrix sp. RBG_13_44_9 | reverse complement strand
ACAGTAACTAAATACTATAAAATCAATCCTCATAAAACATTTGTTGATATTAATTACCATCCGGGTTTATATTCTCTTCAATCAATTGTTACTTACAGAAAAGAACCTCGAATAAATTTGCAGGAAGAAATGCCTGATATGGGTTACCTTTAAAAAATTCAGCTGCATTATCCTGCTTATTTTTCTGAATTCGCAGGGAAAGAAATCCTTATGAAAACTATGGCAATTATACTATTCATCTCGGTATGATTTGTTGCTCAAAATGTTATCGATATTACTGTGAAAGGGATAAACAGTCAACATAATGACGGCACCCAACAGGAGCGTCTGGAGGCAATCCTCGATGCTAAAAGACAGGACTGCGTAAAAGCCGGTCTGATCATAGAATTTAAAACCACGGTGGAAAATTTCCAGGTGGTCTATGATCTGATGGAAACCTCGGCCGCTACTGTTTGGCTTTCCGGTTTTCAGTTTTCCAACCTGGCGGTTCGACTACTTTCCAGCACCCTAGTCCTGGAGGAGAATTTACCGATTTTAAATGGACAAACTTCGAGATTAAAGGCGATGTGCCGGTTGGAAAGGGACCGTATGAACAGACTCTCCAATTCAATGTTTATCAAATTTCGTTATAAAAATTTCTGGTCCAAAGAATTAAAAGAAGAAAATGAAACGAAAAGGACATTTTCCGAAAAGTCCTTGGTGGTAAAATAAAATCCAGGAGAATAAATCATTCGAATTGATCCTAATGTGCAGGCTAATATTCGGACAACTCACTAGAATCTGCTTACAGGTGATCATGAAAAAAAGAAACGAAATTCCCGCATCGAAACCGATTCTTTTGGTCCCATCCAAGTACCGGCCGACAAATATTGGGGAGCACAGACTCAACGCGCCCTGGAAAAATTCAAGATCGGCACTGAATGTCTGCCTCGACCCTTGATCCGGGCATTGTGCATCGTCAAGCGTTGCGCTGCATTGTCGAACCTGGCGCTGAATAACCTGGACGACAAAATCGGCCATGCCATTGTTGAGGCAGACCAGGATGTGATTGATGGTAAAATGGATGACAATTTCCCTCTGGTAGTCTGGCAAAGCGGCTCCGGCACTCAGTCAAATATGAACGTAAATGAGGTAATTTCCAATCTGGCTATCGAGCGCTTGGGCGGCAAGCTGGGTTCTAAAACCCCGACACATCCCAACGATCATTGCAATCGCAGTCAGTCTTCCAATGATACTTTCCCAACGGCTATCCATATCGCAACGGTGGAGCAATTGCATCACTTACTCATTCCATCATTAGAACACCTGGACAAAGCACTGTTTGATAAATCCCAGGCATGGAATGGTATTATCAAAATTGGACGAACCCATTTGCAGGATGCGACCCCGCTTTCCCTGGGTCAGGAGTTTTCTGGTTACACCACCCAGGTGAAGCTAGGGATCGATCGAATTAAAGCCGGTCTGAAACGCCTCTACCCTCTTGCCCAGGGCGGTTACAGCGGTTGGTACCGGCTTGAACTCTAAACCAGGTTTTGGGGAGAAGTTTGCTGAAGAAGTCGTGAAGTTTACCAAGCTTCCGTTCATCTCTGCTGCCAATAAATTCGAAGGGCTGGCAACCCACGATGCCATGGTGGAAATCTCCGGGGTACTGAATACCATTGCGGTGAGCCTCAATAAAATAGCGAATGATATTCGCCTCCTGGGTTCAGGACCGCGCTCCGGAATCGGTGAACTCTCTCTACCTGA
>MESS01000155.1:4193-6988 GCA_001771055.1 Caldithrix sp. RBG_13_44_9 | reverse complement strand
CAAAACTGGCTCTGAAAAATCGCACTACCCTGCGTGAAGAGGCCGTTGGTGGTGGTTTTGTGACTGAAGAAGAATTCGATAAATTTATCCGTCCGGAGGGTATGATTTATCCAAAATAAAAATACATATTTGTGTCAGAATATCGCCCAAGCAGATACCGTTGACCTCCGGAGGAGAAACATTTTTTTAAAAGGAAAAGAACGGTCCAACTCTTGGCAGAGGTAAACTGTGCCGGACTCTTCAGTCAGGTGGGTCACTCAAATCTTTACGGATTGTAATCTAAATTCATTCTTCTTTCTAATAATGCCAATCATGCCTAGAAAAAGGTCGCTCTGCGACCCAGTTTTCCGGTCCATTTTCAAGGGCGTGTTCTGACGGATCGGGCATAGTGACTCGGCGACTAAATGGTGAGATCAAATACCATTGAGCTGACTCCCTTTACAAGCGAAAAAATCAATATCCAAAAATAGTGTTGATCAGATGGTTCGATTTATTTGATCAACAGCAGACAATGACGACAGAAATTTCATCAGCATCTCAATCCCGCTATGACGGCTAAAGATTCAAAAGATAACCAAACAAACCCCTCTTCGAGAATACCATATTTTTACTGTGACCAATAAGCTCTTGCAGCTAAATCAAAATATCAAAATAATCATTTACCCAAAACTCTTTTAGATTTAGACCATAACATTCCGAATTTTTTTCAGAATTGAAACATTTATCAAAATTATTGATTATATTTTCAGAATAAAAAAATTAAGAGTAATAGGAAGAGACTAGATAATAGACATGAATATTTTCTAAAGTATATCATAAATGGCTGCAAAATACCCACATCAGATCGAAATATGGAAATCAATTCTAAGTCGTCCGCAGATGATATTGGCCAAACCGGCCGTTAATCTTTTCTTACTGCGGTATTTAAAAAAATTCAAGATCCGGAAAGTGAACGAACAATTGATTATCCATTCACACCTGCCTCCCCTAAACAGCAAAGCCTATGGTCGTTTTATCAATCAGCATTTGCTGTCGAAGGCCCCCAGACTTTCGCATGCTCAGGTCGGCCTGACCAATGCCTGCCCGCAGAATTGTGAATATTGCTATAACAAGAACCGGACCGGCAAAACGATGGAAACCGACCAGATCATAAGACTCATAAAGAATTTAAAAGAATTAGGCGTTTTCTGGCTGGGATTTACCGGAGGTGAACCCCTGTTAAATAAGGATATCGTCAAAATAACCGAAAGCGCAGGAGATGATTGCGCTCTAAAGCTGTTCACCACCGGATGTATGCTCACTCCACAACTGGCTAAAGACCTCCAGCGTGCCGGCCTGCTTTATGTCTCCATCAGTCTGGATCATTGGAAAGAGGAGATACATGACCGGGTACGGCGCTATAAAGGAGCATTTCAAACTGCCCTTACCGCCATTGATATTTTCAAAAATCTGGGAAATATTCATGTGGGAGTTTCAGCCGTTCTATCTAAAAAAATGCTAGAAAACCAAGAGACTGAACAATTTCTGGACTTCCTGATCGGTCTGGGAATTCATGAAGCCTGGTTAAGTGAAACCAAACCTTCGGTTGATAAATTCTGGAATCCAGATTTAGTGATCAGTGAAGAAGAACGAGTGGCTTTAGTCGCACTACAAGACCGCTATAATCAGGAAGGAAAAATCACTGTAAATTACCTGGGTCATTTCGAAGGAAAAGAACATTTCGGCTGCAACGCTGGTCATAAAATGATTTACATCGATGCCTTTGGGGAAGTAAGTCCCTGTGTTTTCACTCCAATGACCATGGGGAATATCAAGCAGGAATCCATCCAGGAAATTTATAAGCGTATGACAAGTCACTTCCCATCAGAAGAAAGCTGTTTTATCAATAAAAATTACCGCCTTCTGCAAAAATATTCGGTTGATAATCAACCACTCTGCCTTAGCGATTCCCTGGCCATGCTTCAGGAAGTGCAGTTTGGACCATATGCCAAATTTTTTCGATTATATTACGGAAAAGAGAAGGGATGAAACTTTACCGGATAATCAGCTTAGGCCTTTGTGTAATATTCATAATGGTGGGTTTGATTTTTCTCTTTCTACCGCAAGAGGTATTGGTTTTTTTTAATTCTCTTTCAGAGCGTTTAGGGATGATCCCGTCACCAATCGTCGCAAAGAATTTTTATCTTATCCTGGCAGTGGGTTACATGTATCTGGTGGCAGTGCTAGCATATATGATGTTTCGTCAGCCAGAAAACCATGTTTTCCCGCTGCTGCTAGTTCATGGAAAATGGGCCTCTGCCCTGCTCTCGTTGTATTTATTCCTCAGCCATTCTCCATTTCTGATTTATTTGACAAACTTTCTGGTAGACGGATTCCTGGGATCGGTGGTATTATTCTTTTATTTCAAATTAAAGGTAATTAAAAAATGAATCTACTGGGAAAAATTGCCTGCTATTATATACCTACTGCGATAAAAAGAAAAAACCTGAGTCACCTGATTCGGCTCAGCGCCAGAGCTTTTGAATGTGAACCACCAGACATCAGGGGAAAATCTTACCAGCAATGTTTGCAGGAATTTGCCTTTTTTACCCAAAAAGCAGCCACAGAAGTGATCGCAAGAAAGGGTAACGTGCAGAAGGTGAAGAAAAGATTATACCGTCATGCCTTCATGATGGGATATAATTTACGGAAATTATTCAAAGTTCGTACTCCGGATGAAGTGATGCTTATCAGTAAAAGACTTTATGATATTCTCAAAATCGATTTCCAGGGAGATTCTTCCGGAAATATCACCA
>MESS01000155.1:3840-4075 GCA_001771055.1 Caldithrix sp. RBG_13_44_9 | reverse complement strand
AATCACTGAAGGCAGCTCCTGTTGTCAGGGACGTCTCATCATGCCGGAGGTTTAATACGGTGAAAAAAGCCATTGTGATCGGCAGCGGGGCTGGCGGGGCAACTGCCGCCAAGGAATTACAGGGAAAATTTGAAGTCACTATCCTTGAAGCAGGCACCGCCTTTAAACCTTTCAGCTTTTCTCTAAGCACTATCGCCAAACTGAGAAACACTGGCTTCTTTTTTGATGAACGGCA
>MESS01000155.1:3414-3606 GCA_001771055.1 Caldithrix sp. RBG_13_44_9 | reverse complement strand
ATTTGAAATCTTTCAACAACTGGAATTAAATCCTATTGCAACACCCAAGATGGGAAATTACCAACACTGTCAGCATTGCGGTCACTGTGTCTTAGGCTGTCCAACTGGAGTGAAATGGGACAGCCGCCGTTTCCTGACCGTAGCCGACGACGACGGAGCGGAACTGATCAGTCGCTGTGTGGTGGAAAAAAT
>MESS01000155.1:2633-3370 GCA_001771055.1 Caldithrix sp. RBG_13_44_9 | reverse complement strand
AACTGGATCACTACATCCTGTCTCCCTATTTCGATTATCTAAGCTTTTTTTTCAACAAAAACTGGTATTTCCCCGCTGAAAATATCCTGAGCCTGATGATAAAGCTGGCTGATACAAATTCCGGCAGCATCAGTGGGAAGAAACTAAATAAAACCTTAACGACTGAGGACAAACATCATCTGCAAAAGGCAGTGGATTTATGTACTGAAATTTTAATCAGGCTGGGAGTGCAAAAAGAAAAAATCTTTTTGGGAACCATTAACGCCGGTCATCCCGGCGGGATGTTGCCTTTGCAGGCGGCGAATGCCCAAAACCTCCATCCTGATGTTCTGCCGGAAAATTTGTACGTAGCCGATGCCTCTCTCTTTCCCAGATCTTTGGGCAATCCTCCCATTCTAACTATCATGGCTATGGCCAAGCGCATCAGCCGGCTGTGTATCAACAATTGAATAATTTTTTAAATCAGTGTAGAATCCAGGCATACCTGGATTCTACATTAACAAAATGTTATTTTAACAATACCATCCGCCGATTTTGGATAAATTCACCAGCCTTTAATTGCATAAAATAAATACCACTGGCCAGTTTTTCACCGGCCTCACCGGTTCCGTCCCATATTAAACGATAACGTCCAGGCTGATATATTTCATCAGTCAGAGTTTTCACCCTCTGCCCTAAAATATTGTAGATAAACAACCGGACATGCTCCTGCTGGGGAATTTCGAAGGAAATGGTGG
>MESS01000155.1:2294-2575 GCA_001771055.1 Caldithrix sp. RBG_13_44_9 | reverse complement strand
ATTACCCACGATAGTCACATTCATGCTGGAATGAGTGAGGCGGATACGTTTGCGTCCATTCACATCGTTCAACCACAAATTCACCGATTGCGCACTGGTAAACACCTCATTTTGATTGCGCAAAGTGAGCAGGGCCGCCCAGGTCTTAAATAACCGTTCCCGATCTGGTTGATCGAGATAATCCCAGCGGATCGGTTTCTCGCCTATCCGGCCGTTATAATTAATGGAATAGTCATATCCCAGCTCCCCGAACTGCCAGATCATCTTGGGTCCGGGATAGG
>MESS01000155.1:0-2229 GCA_001771055.1 Caldithrix sp. RBG_13_44_9 | reverse complement strand
CTGCCGCTGCTGGCGCCGTAGCTGACATTCTTGAACATCAACCGCTCTTCATCATGGCTTTCCATATAGGTGACGACATGCGGTACCAGCCAGCCACGGCTGCCATAATACCCCCAGGAAAAATCCGACTTCCCCCCGTCATGATACCCCATAGTCGCTTCATTGTAATTAGAATTGCTGTTACCCCACAACATCATTCCATGGGAATATTCAGCTAAAACTCTTTCCTCGGCATTATCGGCAAAATGTTCCAGAATCACATAGACGGTGGTATCAACCTCCCAAATCTGATTAGCCATCCGCTGTAAGATGGCGATACGGGCGGCATCATAAGCCGAGCCATCTCCGGGAGTATTGGTAAATCCCTTGGTGAAATCAAACCGGAAACCATCTACCCGGTACTCGGTGAGCCAATAGCGGTTAACACGGTCTACAAAAATTTTGGTCGCCGCACTTTCATGATCAAAATCATATCCCCAGGAATAAACCGGATTGGGCGAAACCTGATTGTACCAGGGATTCTGAGCTGACGGACGGTTGTTCTGCTCATCCCAATACAACCGCACCAGGGGCGATTGCCCATAGGAGTGATTCAAAACAATATCCTGGATGACGGCAATACCATGCCGGTGACATTCGTCGATAAATCTTTTCAGGTCATCCTTTGGTCCGTAATATTTATCAGGAGCAAAATAGAAAGATGGGTTATATCCCCAGCTGGAGTTCCCTTCGAATTCGCTGAAGGGCATTAATTCAATGGCATTAATACCCAGTTTTTTAAAATAGGCCAGGGTATCCTGCAAGGTCATAAAATCATGCTGTGCCAGAAAATCACGCAGCAGCATCTCATAGATCACCAGATCTTTTTTCTCCGGCCGTTGAAAAGTATCGGAATAGACCCAGGTATATGGATTCTGATCAGTTTGAAAAATACCAACGGCTTCATAGGTCTTCCCGAACGGGTAAGATTTCAAATTGGGATAGATGGTTGGTGGAATATACTGATCGTTCCAGGGATCTAAAATCTTATCAGTATAGGGATCAGCGATACGGATCTCACCATCCACCAGATACTGAAAGGTGTATTCCTGGCCCGGATTCAAACCATCCAGATTGATCCAGTAGTGCACGCTGTCGGTATTCACCTGGTCTCGTTTCATATAATAAAGGGCATCAACTTGCCAGTCATTCAAATCACCGATCAAGTAAACGAATTGCTTGTAGGGAGCAAAAAGAGAGAGAGTCACCGTAGTACCGCTGACATAATTGATCCCGTCCTGTACACCCGCCGGCAGAGGCTCCTCAGTTACCGGAAGATTGATCATGATCATGAAGGAAGCAGTATCGGCTATTCCCGAAGTATCTTCACTGACCACTGCAATCTCCTGAAATCCAGGAGTATAATTGCTGGAATAAAAATCGTAGGTTATGGTATCATTCTGTACCTGCTGAACCACCGTCTGGTTTACTAACACCTTCAAGGTATTGATCTGGGAACCGATAGTGGCAGCGGTAGCCAGCACTGTGATGGTATCATTTCCGGAAGAAAACAGTGGTGTTCGCCGCGGATTGCCCAGGGAAACATTGACGGTGGGCTGCAAAATGATCACAGTGATGCCAGGATCGTAAAGATCCAGAAAAATGTCCCCACCTCCTGTTGCCCGACCGGTGATGGAGCCATTGGAATTCCGGAAAACAAAAGCTAATTGCAGAATTTTTTCATTAGGATCGGTAACAGTGTAATATTGCCGGGGAAATCCAATCACCAGTTTATACAGATCGGTGGCAATGCGGGTCAAATGGCATTGCGGTACATTCACACTCCAGGGGGCGATGACATGTTTCCAGTCACTGGGTCCGGTGCTGTAGTTGGTGATCACCCCGGTATGAGCATAGACATCATTCCCGGTGTAGCCCATCATTCCCTGATCCCCCTGGGTGGCATCGAAATAGATAACGATGGAATCATTTTGAGTAGCATAGAGCGGGACCGAAGTAACCACCTGTCCCCAGCCAAACTGTGAAAGCAGCAAAATAACCAATAAACCATATCGAATTTTCATATATTCTTACTCCGTTGTTTCAAATTCCATGAAATGTCTTTTTAACGCAGCAATATTTTATTATTTCCTCAAATTTTTATTTTTCCGGTTATTCACAATAATGCATACCTCATATAAGCAGGTTGTCTTTTGAGAAACATGTCACCACTACGTGGTTGGGTTTGTA
>MESS01000154.1:4224-6886 GCA_001771055.1 Caldithrix sp. RBG_13_44_9 | reverse complement strand
AAAAATTCTTAAATTATTCTCAAGCCAGTAGTGATTGATATTCTCTGGAAAAACAGAAGGATTGTCAATACCATATGGTTTCATTTGAGCATGATTCTGATGTAATCGGTCTAAAATTGAGATCACGCTGTTTATTATATGGAAATTAGTCAAAATTTAAAGTGATGACTATCACCAGAAAAAATATTGGTGCTTTGGCCATATTTATGGCATTTTTTATGAATTGCAATCTGAAGCGAGGTGAGATGAACTAATAATAGCGCAGTTTCTGGGTTGGTTATTATACGAATGGGGTATTATTTACATTCCAGGCTTTTCAGAATTTTAAAGTGAATACCGTCTAGAGATACTTTGTCTCCTGACATTCCCAAAGAATAAACCGAACTTTCATGTCCAGTTCTTTGCAGGATCAACTGAGATTTCAATTCTTTTACTTCGATCTGCCATTTTCCCATCTTCTGCCCGCCGGTATGGTAAGAGCCATCCTTACAAAGATGGATCTCAGTAAAACTTATTTTCTGAATATCCCCGGTGTTGCTGCTGTCCGCAGCTGTAGTCAGTTTCTGTAACATCATTCCAGATAACTTTTTTTGCCAGTCTTTTACCATAATGGAGGGATCGGGTTTAGAGAAACTAACCAGTGCAGAAATTTTTTCCACCACCGAGAGATAATATTTTTCCTGGGCCGCCGGAACGGCAAAGAAGAATAGGACACTATGACCATGAGAACCTATTTTAGCAATGGCTTTCCCCCGATATAAAGTGCTGGAATAGCTCCGGGATAACTCGGTTTCTTTAATTTGTATTTTCCCCTCCGGCTGGAGGATGATATTATCTCCAAGATTCTGTACAGCATTCAGATAGTTTTCCAGTTCTTTCTGACTGCTGCCGGATTTAAAAATGGCCAGGCCGACACCTGGTTTGGTATCCGAGGCCATGAAAAAAACAGCGTCTTCTGCCGCCAGTCCGCCTTTCCAGTTCCGTGGAACAACGAAGGAAATTCCGTAGGAAGGAAAATAAACCCGGGTTCCGGGATCATATTGTTTTCCAGTCTGTACGATTTCGCCCTGCCCCAGGATAGCCTGGCAGGCGAATAATAAAATGATTACCGCTCGCATAAGTTCCTCCATGAATTTGTTTGATCAACAGCTCCGGCATGGTCTGGAAACCACATCGGGAGTCCTTTTCTATCATCGGTCTTTTGGAGGAATGATGAAGAAAAATTCATAACCGCTTTCTTATACTAACGATATCCCTTCTTTATGATTCCGATACCTTCCGATAATGTTTTGTTCATATTTAATTTTCAGAGAATAATTTTTCTCGTTGAACTTGCCGAATTGAAATGCCTCGTTTTTGCACGAAAACCTATATATCCAGATACGTTTAATGATATTCATTACCTCAGGAAGTGTGCAATCCTGATCTCCGGTCACTCCTGGCAATATTCCTTTTCTTCAGACTCTCCTGACCTGATCAGATAGAGGCAGCTCTTGCCGGTAATGTCATTATTTCTTTTTTTCCAGGTATACTGCTCCCTCTCCGGCCGGGAATGCTCATCGGTGGTCAAAGCGTTGCTTTCCCACTTCCGGTAATGGCGATCCTGCGGGGTCAAAATCATTTGATCGCCATCGATCATATAGGTCCCGGTAGTATAAACGAAAATTTTATAATTGGGAAATGAAGAGGTGGCCAGGAAAGACTGGGCATAGCTCTGGTCGGACTTGAATTCGAAACCATATCCCTTGCTCAGTCCGGAACCGATTTGCATCCCGGAGGGATCATAATAATTAATCTGGCTGGCTTTCAGGTCTCCCCAGTTCCCTACAATTCCATTAGATGATACGGAATAAGGAATACTTTCTGTTAAAGGCTGTGCACCCTGAGAATTGGTATTGATTGTCCCGGGTTGGGTGATATTTGTCGAGACGAAAAGAGGTACACCGTGAGTTCTTCCCAAATAGATTCCGGTTTCCCGTTTGGTAGCGGTAAAATATCCCAGCAGATAGTCACTTTTCCTTACCAGCCACTGGTAGTCCTGATCATTTGGAGAGACAGTGATCTGCCACCGGGCCTGGCGGATACTTTCCAGGACATTCTTCATCATCAGTTCCGATTCGGCCGGGTTGCCACCGGGATTCTTCCAGGTAAATATTTCAACCTCTTCGACGGCGATCCCCTGTGATTCTGCATCCATTTACAGGACGGTTTTACCGGCAAAGATGTTAAACGTATTATCGTCTTTAATAATTTGATCCGGTAAATCGAGGTTTAGTAACTTCGAGAAAGTGGGTGAATTTTGTGGATACAAAAACGATATTGCCCATAAAGTATCAAACAGAGAAAAGATTATTTTGGTCATACGAAATTGCCTTTCTTATTTTTTCAATCAATTTGTTTAATCCCGGAACCCATTCGCTCGGGATGGTAATTGTCACTTTGTGCCCCCATCCACCGGTATTTTATTCCATGGGAGTGCGGGGATAAAGATGTTACTTCATAAGCATCATTTTCATTACTTTTTGAAAATTTCCGGTGTTGATCCGGTAGAAATACACCCTGCCGTGCAGCTGTGAAGCATTGAAATCAACCAGGGGATATCCTGCTGAGTTATAATCATTCACCAGATCCTTTATCCTTTTTCAAGATTTCTACCGATCCA
>MESS01000154.1:0-4215 GCA_001771055.1 Caldithrix sp. RBG_13_44_9 | reverse complement strand
TCCCGGATTGGGAATCCGGGAAAACAGCTTCATGGAAAAAAGGAGTATGAATTCAGTCGGTAATATTTTGTAATAAATATCCATTGAATCACCTCTCAAAATTTTATCTCTGTTCAATAAATAAAAAAGGAGCCTGTCTCAACTCCATTTTCCTTTTTGCCCTGCTCGGCAGCGCTGTCCGCTGCGACCAGTACCAAGGACCCTGGGAGTGTCTCAGGCCGGTTTGATGTTACGATTGGTGCGGAACACATTCTGGGGATCCCATTTTGATTTGACCTTGGCGAGCCGCTGGAGTCCCTTGCCGAGTGCGGCCTGGATGCGTTCGGGACCTTCGTCCTCGGTCAGGAAGTTGATGTAGGTACCACCGGTCGAGAACATCTTCAGGTCGTTCCATGTCTCTCGCACCCATTCTATGTTTGTGCTGTCCTTGTCCGCCTGTTCCCACGAACCAGCTATGTTGAGCACGTAGTGTGCATCACGGTTACCAACCGGAGAGTGCTCCTCTTTGAGCCGGTTCAGAGCGCCATCAAGCTGGAACAGGATTACGGCCGAGTGAGGCGATGGGATTTTTGCCGCATGCTCGATGACCTTTTCGCACAGGGCGGCCTCGATACCCGGGAGATACTCGCTTTTCCAGTAGTAACGCCGGCCCTTCGGCTGGGTTGCATCAAGCAGCGATTGCATCTGCACATACGGCCGGTGCACCAGCACATCACCGATGGGGTTACCGAACGATTTGATAGAGGCAACGGTTTTCAGGCCATCCTCGGGTTTCCCGCTGTAGCAGGCCAGTATTGCCACAATCGGCTTCCCGTGCATGTCCTTCGGAAGCCAGGGCGCCGGGGGAGCCGGTCGCATAAACGCAACTAGGGTGAGTTCGGTTGGGGCGCTGGCGGCAAGTGTCCGGTATAATTCTAGCACCCGGGGCGCCTCGCTTGCTGGCCAGGCTACGATACCACCGACGACCTCCGGACCAACAGGGTAGAGCAGGTAATCGATGCCGGTCACGACGCCGAAGTTCCCGCCGCCACCCTGCAAGCCCCAGAAGAGATCCGGATTCTCGTCTCTGCTTGCCCGTACCAGTCCTCCGTCGGCGGTGACGACGTCCATGCCAACCACATTATCCGAGGTCCAACCCCAACGCCTCGTCAGGTAGCCGAACCCGCCACCCAGAGTGAGTCCTGCGATGCCGGTGAGTGAGACAAAGCCGAGGACGGCGGCGAGACCATGCACCTGCGTTTCCCGATCCACGTCGCTAAGCAGACAACCGGCCTGTGCATGGGCAACCTTTCTCTGGGGGTCTACCCATACCCCTCGCATAAGCGACATGTCAAGCATCAGCGCGCCGTCAGCCGTGGCCAGGCCGGCTATGTTATGTCCCCCGCCCTTAATGCAGAGCAGAAGCTCGTGTTCGCGTGCGAACTGTACGCAGGTGATCACGTCAGCGATGCCGAGGCAGCGTGCAACCGCAGCAGGCCTTTTACTGATCATGCCGTTCCATACGGTTCGGGATTCATCGTAACCGAAATCGCCAGGTACGAACACCGGCCCCTGCAGTCGCTTCTTCAAACCATCAAGTGTCTCCTGCTTCAGGTCGATCTCACGACCTTCTATCGTTTTCGCTTCCATTGTTCTATGCATTTTCTGTAGTAAGCTTAACTGTTATTAATAATTTGTTCAATTTAATAAGATTTTCCTCGCCCTCCGGATCAAAAGCAGAGCACAAATCATGCTACTTTTTGTATCGAGTGACTCTGTAAGCAAAGATCCCGGGAATCTTTATTCCTGTGTTCTTCCATGACTTGTTTTTCCGGAACTTTCCTTGATTCATCTTCTGTTCTCGCAATAGTCACAGAGCCGTTAATTTTGTCCGGTATCAGCCTGAAGTCTGCTACGACTTTACTATTTTCATTATTTTCTGATCTTATTCAGTTGGTGGAAAAATGAACCACTCAACCTTAAAGTTATTTGTGGGAAACGAAATCATTTCATCAGCATCATTTTCATGACTTTCTGATAACTGCCGGCCTGGATCTGATAATAGTATATACCGCTGGACAAATGACTGGCATCGAAGGATATTTCATAATAACCTGCCGGTTTAAATTCATTCACCAAATCCATCACCTTCTGCCCCAGGCTGTTGTAAACTTCTAGTTTTACCATATCAGTCTTGGGAATGGCATAGCGGATGTAAGTCTCCGGATTAAAAGGATTGGGATAATTCTGCAATAATTCAAAATCAACTGGTAATCCGGACACTGGTTCATCATTTATATCCGTCTCAGCTGATAAAGACAGATCATCAACGATGTAATATGAACCGGGATGAATGATACTGCTTGAATTACCGATGGAAATCTGGATGATACATTGATCCGGTATCTCGCTGGAAATATAATTGATGGGTATGGTGAATAGAGTAAAATTGGAAGCGGCCACAGCTATAAACACTAATCCCCCACCAAGGTAATTATTACTGTTATACATCAAAACAGTAATAACGAATTGATCTCCTGCTGCCGCTGAAAATTTATAGTAACCGGTGAGAGCGCTGTGTCTCTCGAAAACCGGAAAACCCTGTCCTGATTGCCCGGAAACTAATAACGGAAGCATGGTATCCCCCAGGGTGCTGGTAATGACCTGTCCTTTCAGAGCCCATGACCCGCTATGACCTGGAGTGCTTTGAGTAACGGGTATTCCAAATCCAATGAGGTTTAGGGCAAACCAGCTGTCCGGATTTCCAGCTGACCATTGTTCGAAACCCGGATTGGGAATTTGGGAAAATGAAACTAAGGGGATGGCAAGCAAGAGTAAAATTAAAAGTGTTCGGTATCTAAGAATTGTCATTAATCCTTTCTAAAATAGAATGATCATTTATGTTTCTTGATACTAGTAATAACAAAAGAGCAGATTTTTTAAACCTGCTCTTCTGCTATTAATTCAATTTTTACTTTAAAAGTAACATTCTCTTTATTGACTGGAAATTTCCGGCAGTCAATTTATAGAAATAAGCACCGCTGGGTAGGTCCCGTGCATCAAAGGTAATGGTATGATAACCCGCTTCCTGGGAGTTGTCTGCTAAGACCGAAACCAGCTGACCGGTAATATTAAAAATTTCAATTCTTACCGATGATGATGTGGGTAAAGAATATTTTATGGTCGTGGTTGGATTGAACGGATTGGGATAATTCTGCAACAGTTCAAAATCAGCCGGCAATCCGGATGATGGTTCATTGTTAATATCGGTAGCAGCTGAAAAGGCCAGGTCGTCAAGGATATAATAAGAGCCGGGATTAGGGAGGTTTCCCTGAGTGTTATCAATGACAATTTCAATGATACATTTATCAGGAATATCCCCAGAAAAATATTCGATGGGCACCGAAAATTGGATAAAATTTGAACTGGAAGTTGGTACGAAAAGTGCCCCACTGCCCACGGCATTGTTGCTGTTATACATCAAGACAACGATTGCGAATTCATCACCTCCAACCGGTGAAAATTTAAGATATCCGGTTACTGCCCCATGTCTTTCTGAAACGGGGAACCCCTGTCCGAATGGCCCGGAAACGATCCATGGAACCAAGGTATCTCCGCCAAGAATGGTTATAACTTCACCTTTTACTGCCCACGATCCACTATGGCCGGGACTGGTCTGAGTAACCGGGATTCCGAAACCGATGATATTTGTGGTGAGCCACTCGTTAGGATTCCCAGCTGTCCATTGCTCAAATCCCGGATTGGGAATCTGTGAAAATAAGACGGCCGAAAAAGACAGGATAAAAAGAAGACTGAATGATTTGTATATCTTGTTCATTAGAGATTTCCTTTGTTTTTATTATCAAATTTTTGTGGAATAAAAAAACAGAGGGGGAGATTTCTGAATCTCCCCCTCTGCGGTTTAGTTGATTATTATTTCATCAACATCATTTTCATCACTTTCTGATAACTGCCGGCATTTATCCGGTAGAAATAAATACCGCTGGCAAATTGGGCAGCCTGAAATTCTGCCAGATGATATCCGGCTGGTTTAAATTCGTTCACCAGCTCCGCTACTTTTTGTCCCAGACTGTTATAGATCTCTATCGTGACATGAGCTGATTGCGGTACTCCATAACGGATCTGAGTCGTGGGATTGAAGGGATTGGGATAGTTCTGGAACACTACGAATTCCGTGGGAATCTGACTGGCAAACGGATCGATGCCATTGGGTTC
>MESS01000153.1:69515-70078 GCA_001771055.1 Caldithrix sp. RBG_13_44_9 | reverse complement strand
ACCGAGTAACAGTCCAATCCAGATCCCCTGCACCCCGAAATTCAAAATAAATCCCAGGTAGTATCCCACCGGAAATCCAATGATCCAGTAGGCTATCAGACTTATGAGCATTGGAATTTTCACGTCGGTGATTCCCCGCAGTACTCCCAGGCCAACCGCCTGGACTCCATCCGACACTTGAAAGAGGGCCGCGATGACCAGCAGTGATGCCGCAATCGGTATCACTTCCATATCCCCGATGTAAAGAGTAGGCAGGAAATTTCTGAAGAGGATAAAACTGGCAGCAAAACAGGCCATTATACTCGCAGCCAACAGAAAGGCGGAAAAGGCCGCTTCCCGTACTTCCAAAATCTTTTTCCGGCCCAGTGCATTACCCACCCGGATAGTACCGGCGGCTGAGATCCCCAGGATGATCATAAAGGTAATGGAGGCCATGCTCAGGGCAATCTGATGAGCGGCCAGCGGTTTGCTTCCCAGCCAGCCAATCATCACCGCTGAGAAGGCAAAGGCTCCCACTTCAAAAAAATGCTGGAAACCGGTGGGAATGCCGATATTCAGGATTT
>MESS01000153.1:60942-69485 GCA_001771055.1 Caldithrix sp. RBG_13_44_9 | reverse complement strand
ATCGTGGTGACGGATCAAATTCCCTAAATCGCCGGGAAGTGGTCACATAAACCGTCATGCTGACGGCCATGAATATCCGGGTGCCCAGGGTAGCATACCCGGCACCGTCCAGACCGTAAGCCGGAAATCCCAGATTACCATAAATAAGGATCCAGTTCCCGAAGGCATTGATGAAATTAGCAATGATGGTGATATACATGGCCGGCTTGGTGTGGAAAAGGCCCTCAATGAACTGGCGGTAACTCTGAAAGATCATAAATGGTAAGATCGAAAGACCAATGATCTTGGCATAGGATGCCGCCTGCCTGGCTACTTCCGGGGTCTGGTTCAAATAGAAGATCATATCCGATAAAAAATACACTGCCATTGTCAGCAAAACTGCCAAAGTGGTGTTGATCAAAAGTGCTTGCCTCAAGACCACTCCGCATTCTTTGTGATCCTCCTGTCCTTTGGCAATAGCCACCAGCGGGGTTATGGCCAGTGACATCCCCAGTCCGAACACCATCACCAGAAAAACCAGACCATTCACCAGGGATGAAGCAGCCAGCGGAATGGCTCCCACTTTTCCGACCATCATGCTGTCCACCACTCCCAGCATCACATGACCCAACTGACCGATAGTCACAGGATAAGCCAGCGCAATAGTTCTTTTCAGATGATTTTGATAGTTATAGATCATTGAGAACTTACAGATAAAAATTTACATGGTTATTACCTTTAGTACAAAAATATATAATCTGACTCTTTTAATTACAATTACATGTATTATTTATTCTTTTGGAATGAATTTATGGAAGACCTTACTAGACGTAAATAACACATGACCTGGGTTGATTTTTCTGATTTATTTATTAATTTTTAGTTTAGGTTTTTCTCAGCGTACTCAGCGTCTCAGCGGGAGAAAAGAAAAATAAAATCTCGCGCAGGGGCGCAGAGGGTGAAGCAGTCTGCAGTTGGCAATAATTATTCTCTAGGATTTGATGCAAATGTTTTTCTCTTCGATCTCCGCTGATAATAAATAATCGTTAATTTTTATTTCAGCCTTCCCGGTGAATTTCCAGCGGACCCCAGGCCTGATTGGTGGGCATTACTTCCAGAGTATTGATATTGACATGCGCTGGAAGATTGCTTACCCAGAATACAATTTCGGCAATATCTTCCGCCGTCAGTGGTTGTGTACCCTTATAAACTGTCTTAGCCCGCTTATCATCTCCTTTAAAACGAACTATTGAGAATTCAGTCTCTGCCAGCCCTGGTTCGATGTTGGTTACCCGGATATTCTTTCCCAGTACATCGTTGCGCAGATTAAGGGAAAAATGCCGGACAAATGCTTTGGTGGCACCATATACATTTCCTCCCCAATAAGGCCAATTTCCGGCGACTGATCCGATGTTAATGATATATCCTTCCTTGCGCTCCACCATTCCCGGCAGGATCATCCGGGTAAAATAAACCAGACCCTTGATATTGGTATCGATCATGGTTTCCCAATCTTCCAGATTCGCTTCCTGGGACGCTTCCAATCCCAGAGCCAAACCGGCATTATTTATGAGAATGGAAATTTTGGAAAAAGCAGCTGGTATTTTTTTCAGGGATGTTTGCACGGCCTTTTTCTCTCGCACATCCAGTGGAATGATATGAACCTTTTGCGGGCCGCCTAATTCTTGCTGCAATTGTTTCAGTCGCTCCAGCCGGCGGGCAATCAAGATCAAAGAATATCCCGCCCGGGCAAAACGACGGGCACAACCCTTCCCGAATCCGGAACTGGCTCCGGTGATCATTACTATTTTATCCATACAATTTCCTCCTGAATTTCAAATCCTCTATTTTCTTCCTGCTTGCATAATTAAAAGAATTAAACCACAAAGGCTCAAAGACATTAAGGATGTATCAAATGTGGATTGAGAAAAATTTGAAGTATTTTGATCTTACTTTTGCCTTGATGGTAACCAGATCAATTATTTTTAAAATCTTTGGGTCTTCGTGACTTCGTGGTTAAAAAAAATAAGATTATTAACTTTAGGCAATTTTTACCTGGTAATTTTTCCTGATACTTTCAAATGGGTTTTCTCTTTATTGGCATGGTCATGCAGCGGCAGCCACCCCCTCCGCGCGAGAGCTCGGATCCTTCGATGGTTATTACACATTTCCGGTAATCCCCCAGATTTTTTTTCCCGCTCAGAAGTTCCCTGTCCCGGATGACCTCATAACCATGCTGGTTCATCTCCTCCATAGTATAGATATTCTGTCCGTAGCCCAGCACTTTTCCAGGAGCGATAGCAAAAAAGTTAGCCCCGCTGTGCCACTGCTCGCGTTCCTGGGTCCAATCATCCTTCTGTCCTCCGCAAATAATCGGAGAAAGTTCCATTCCCAGTTTTTTAAGGACCTCGATGATGTTTTTTTCTTCGGCTATAGACTGTACCTCGCCCTGTTCAATAGCAATGTGTACGGTTTTCAAACGGCCGGGATTTACGATAACCGGCTGATAGATCAGGCAGTGCTGCGCATCTACCAGGGTGAAAACCATATCCATATGAATAAAGGACTCGGGTTCTCCGGGTAATTCCTGAATAATAAGATGATGAGTCTGCGGATCCTGTTTTAAGATATCAATCATGTAGTCAACACCCTGGGGGGTGGTTCTTTTCCCGATTCCCATCAGCAGAATATCACTTCGGGCGACCAGGATGTCGCCCCCTTCAATAGTCGTCCGGTCATCCAGAGATTCGACATTGATCGGATTTGAAGTGGCAATCTGAAATAGCGGGTGGTTATTAAAGATGGCTTCGCTGATAATTGCTTCCCGTTCCCGCACCTGGCTGGCCATTCTGGCAATTACCACCTTTGTTCCTATGACAAAAGCCGCATCACGAGTAAAGAAAAAATTATGCAACGGCTGCAAGGCGTAGCGTTCTGAACTTAAAAATTTAGACAAATTATCTTTGACCAGAGGAACACCCTCAATTAACTGCCTGGCTAACTCACCAGCTGGTAGATCTAGCAGGTAATGGCCTAGTTTTTCCACCTTTTCATTCCGGCAGATTCTCTCCATCAAGCTCTTTTTTACTTCTTCCTTCTGCAGTATCTCTTTCAGCAGATCCTGGATCTCAAAAACCTGGGCTATGCTGTGCAGAATTCCGGCTAATTGTGAATATTCTTTAGAAACAACCGTAAGGTTTAAGATATCGCTGTATAAGGCCCTTTCCACATTTTGCGGGGTCATATCCTCCACTTCTTTTCCGGGAGTGTGGATAATCACCCCTTCCAATTTCCCGATTTCCGATTGCACCATGATATTCATTTGACTTTTTATAAAATCACCTGTTAATGGTCCAGCCCGGACTCATGAGTTCAAAAGATAAAAATTACCATGATAGTCAGTTTAGATCATTTTAGATGAGATAGTTTTCCATTATTTTTGACGCGGCACAATCCAGAGATTATTTTTTACTTTTAATTGAATTCCATCCAGATATACCGCCCGGCCTGCTCCGCCCGGCCGGAAATCGGTTACAATATCCACATGCTGGGCCGATTTGTTCATGATTCCTTTCTGCAAAAAAGTTTCTATAGACTTTTTGCCTTCTTCGGAGGAAGCGTCAGTCACATAACATTCCGGATAGCTGGAACCGATGGCAATGTGCAGGGTACCTCCAACTTTTTCCACGAATAGCGGGTGCTTCAGCACTTTCTGAATTCCCTTGTTCATTCCCAGAGCCACCTCTCCCAACCGGTGGGAACCCGGGTCAGTTTCAATAATTTTAGTCAAGGCCTCCATACCCTTAATGGCCTTATATTTTTTGATAACTCCGCCCTCAAATCGCAGATAGATCCCCTGGATGGTAGTGCCGCTGTAAAAAACCGGTAAATCCACATAAATTTCTCCTTCCACCGAATTGGCATCCGGACTGGTAAATACTTCTCCATCGGGGAAATTATTTTTACCAGTGCATTTAATAATATTTCTCTTTGATATATCCATCTGTAATTCCAGATTTTTTCTGCTCCGGGGTGGTTGAGTGAGTATCCGCACCAATCGGGTGTTCTTCATTGCCTGGTAGACATCCTCTTCTACCTTTTCCAACCGGGCGGGATCAACCGTTGAAGCTTTCACGATCACGGCGGTATATTCTTTCAAACTCATTCCTTCAAGTTCTGCAAATCCCGGGGTGGGGAACAGAGTGAGAACCCAGGGTTTTGCCAGACGGATAAATTTAAAAGGCTCATCTGCTTTCATAATGGCCTGTAATTTTTCGCCGGGTAAATTTCTGAATAATTCCGGAAATTCCGCGCCCAGGATTTCGATGTACTTAGTCATTTTACGGTAGCGCTCTTCCAGCCAGGCAGGGACCTGCTGAATTTGTGTTACTGATCCAAATTTAGCCATGGATGCTCCCCAGACCTTTCCGCGGTCATTGTCAGGAGCTACCAGGTTTATATCGGCAATGGCCCCGGCTGCAAAAATTTTATCCTGCAGGATAGACAACAGCGGCCAGCAGATGTGTTCACCCTTAAGCATGATGATGTCACCGGGTTTAATTCCTCCCAGGGAATAATTCAGCAAGTAATTGGCCCAGGTCTCCAGATATTTTTTTTTGATGCTTACCGGCATAATACTTTCCTCACTCATGAAAATGGTTGTATAATTTATGGATAAATATATTTTAAAATCCGAACGAAGTCATCTAAAGAATATCTGAATCCCGCCTAATCGGGATATGAAATATCATCTTAGATAAAATTTTATTTCATTTTATATCTGATATTTCTATATTTCTACTGAAGTTAAGAAATCTAATTTTTTACTGATGGACAGTTTAAGCAAATCAAGCTAGCATCCGATAGTAATAGAAAAACATCAGGAGGTTCCATGCCACGCGCGCTCTTTATCATTCTGCTCACCTTTGCCGGAATATTGCTGCTGGTGAGTGGTTTAGCCTCACAAGAAGCGTCCTTCGGTTTCAAGGGTGGGGGAGCGATGTATTTTGGCGATATTGATGATCAACAACCTACTCCCTACAGCGGTCTGGCAGTTGATCTGTGGATAACCAGAAAATTCGGAGTGAGTGTTCTGGGATATTATGCCGCATTGAAAGCAGATAAAGATGAGTATTATTTTGAAACCGATGTAAAGGCCGGGGCAGGTTTCCTAAAACTCCGGCCTTTTGAAAAAGCGGTGGTCAGTCCATATCTGATGGGCGGAGGCGAATATTATCATATTAATCCGGTGGACCGGAGCGGCGATCCGCTGCCAAACAATGCTGCCGGAGAATATTCCCGGAATCGTTTCGGCCTGCCAATTGGTGGCGGTATTTCGATCTTTCCATCAGAAAAGATTTCCTTTGACCTGGAAGGGCTCTATCATTTTGCCCTGACGGATTATCTGGATGACTATCAGGCTGGTGATACCAACGATGGCTATTACACCGCCTCCCTGGGAATTTCGATTCACTTTGGTAAACCAAAAGATAGCGATGGAGACGGGATTACGGATAAACAGGATGCGGATCCCCTGCATCCTGAAGATTTTGACGGCTACCGTGATTTTGACGGTGCTCCCGATCCGGATAATGATGCCGATAGTGTTCCCGATATAAAAGATAAAGCTCCATTGGCTGCTGAAGACCGCGATGGATTTGAGGATGAAGATGGTGCACCTGATCCGGATAATGATCAGGATGGAATTCCTGATGAGAAAGATCAGGCCCCCAATGAAGCCGAAGATAAAGATAATTTTCAGGATGCTGATGGCATACCGGACCTGGACAATGATGGTGATAAAATACCTGACAGCAGTGATCTCTGCCCAGGGACAGATCAAACTATAGCTGAAGGTAAGGATACCAAAGAGACTTACAACGGATTCGATGATGCAGATGGCTGTCCCGACAAAAAACCGGAAATTGCGGTGGAAAAAGGTAAATCGGTGATATTGGAAGGAGTATATTTCAATACCGGCAGTGCTTCGCTGAATCCCAATTCAATGACCATCCTGGATAAGGTGGTCCGCACTCTGGTGGATAATCCTGGAATCGAGGTAGAAATCCAGGGCTATACCGATAATACCGGTTCTTATCAGCGGAACATGGAGCTATCCAAACAACGGGCCGATGCGGTAAAAATTTACCTGATGGGCAAAGGGATCGATGCTATCAGGATCCGCACCCGCGGCTTTGGACCGGAAAATCCCATCGCTCCCAACAGCACCAAGGATGGACGTGCCCGGAATCGCCGCATTGAATTTTACCGGATAAAATAATGGTAATAGCGATAGCAGTGAAAAAATATCAAGGAAATCAGGGGAAATAAAAGACCAGGATTCTAAATAAATAAAGGGACATCGATCGGCAGTGGCAGATTCGATGTCCCTTTATTTTTGGATGAAAAAATAGTTGTGGGAAGAAATTTGATGTTGGTTATTTATTTTCTCCAGCCGCTTTATCAATATCGACTATTTTCTGGCCGTTAATATAATCACGGGTTTCATATTTGGTAATTCTCATCAGTTTATCGGTGAGTTTGCCAATGCGGATTGCCTCATTCTTAATAATAGTCATCATCTCCTTGATATTGGGCTGCTTGGGAAAATCCAGTAGCAGGTCAGTAGTGATAAAAATGGTGGTGAGAGGCTGGTTCAATTCATGGCAAACGGCTCCGGCCATTTCCACAATTCCCCGGAACTTTTCTTTCTGCAGCTGCTCCTCCTGAATCTTTAACCGGTCGGTAAAATCTTCGGCAATGCAGAGAATTCCTTCCTCACCGTCCGGTAAAGTAATTTTTGTTTCGCTGAGTTCCATATAGCAAGTGGATCCATCTTTGCGCAGGCTTTTAACATTATGTTTGAGTACCCAGCCAGCCAGTAACTGGGCAATATTGGTATCAACCTGATCACGGACCTCCGGATGTGCCAGAATATGCACATACCGGCCTATAAGCTCTTCCTTGCGATAACCCATGGCCCGGCAGAACGAGGGATTGGCATCGATAATAATCCCCTGCCTGTTTTCCAGAATAATTCCACTCGGGGAGAGCTCGAATAATTGACGATAACTTTCTTCTTTATTATAGTTTGATACCGGTTTGTCAGGGCAGGAAGCAATTTCTAATACCAGACCGGTTATCTTAAGCAGTTTTTTCCCTTCCAGCAGAGGCTCACCTTTGGTTAGGGCAGTAATAATCTTTCCTTCAGTTTGCAGGTAACGCACTTTTTGGGTGAATGACGTTTTTTCAGTCGTGGTTCTTTCGATTTCTTGTAGAAATGTTCGTCGATCATCGGGATGAATTTTCTCCAGATAATCATTTAGAGAATACTTTTTATCCTCTCCAAATTTCAGGATATCCTTCACATCCGGTGAGCAATGTAAAATCCCGGAAGAAAGATCCAACTCCCAGCTGCCCATCCGCTGGAACGATTGATCCCTTTCCACACCGGTTGATCCGGATTTTTCGGAGGGGCACTCCTGCCGGGATCGATTTTGGGAAGGAGCGACTTTTTTCTGCAGTTTTTTCAATTCCTTTGAAATTTCTTCCTTGGTTCGCATGCTTTGTTCTCATTGATTTCTTAAAAAAACACTGGTAAATCCATTCAGCTATAGAAAGTATAAGATATTTTTAATTTTCGGCAGATTTGTCAAGAAGATTACTAACCGGAAATATTTTTCTCAATAAATTCTGCTGCGAAAAAATCGTATTAGTCCGGGAATCCAGAAATCAGTTGTTTTTTTAAATTATAGCTGTTATCTTTTTGCCCTTTTTAAGTCATCTATAAATATACCGGAAATCTAAACAACAACCTTTAAGGAGGAGTAACTTATGTCCATGATTAAAGAATTCAGAGAGTTCGCTATGAAAGGAAATGTGGTGGATCTGGCAGTGGGTATCATTATTGGCATTGCCTTTGGCAAAATTGTCAGTTCACTGGTGAATGATGTCATTATGCCGCCCATCGGTCTAGTACTGGGGGGGCTGGATTTCAGCAATCTGATGGTCACTCTAAAAGCGGCCTCCGGAACTGAACCAGCTGTTTCTCTGCGTTACGGGATGTTTATCAACACCGTTATCGATTTTATCATTGTCGCTTTTGTCATCTTTCTGGTGGTGAAAGGCATGAATGCCCTGAAGCGAAAGCAGGAAGAAAAACCGGCAGCACCACCTGAACCGCCTAGACAGGAAGTTCTGTTATCTGAAATTCGTGATCTGCTTAAAAAGCGCGCTTAATTTGCAGGATCAGGGTACTGTTAGCTGTTATATAATTCAATTATTACTCAACATCGGATTTAAGGAGGTATGTGGATGATTAAATATGTATCTTCAACTCTTATTTTTACCCTATTATTTGCCGTGCTTTCTTTTGCTCAAGAAGAAAAAAAAGATGAACTGAAAATTGGTTGGAATAAACGGGTGGTGGGCAATCTAAACTTTACCCAGGCCAGTTTTGACAACTGGGCTGCTGGTGGAGAAAACAGTTGGTCCTGGCTGTTTAATTTGACCGGCAGTTTCATCAATAAGCAGGAAGCGGGAAACTGGAGGAATTTTTATAAATT
>MESS01000153.1:60676-60912 GCA_001771055.1 Caldithrix sp. RBG_13_44_9 | reverse complement strand
CGAATCGAAAAAGACTGCTGATGAAATATTTCTGGAGTCAGAATATACCCGAAACCTCACTAAGGTCCTGGGCATGTATGCAGCTGTCAATGGACGTACTCAGTTTGCACCCGGTTATGACTATGGCATCGATCCCAAAGTGGAAACTTCTCAATTTTTTAATCCAGCCTATTTCCGGGAAAGTATCGGTTTGAAATATACTCCCTTTGCTATCTTCAATACCCGCGTCGGTCCTG
>MESS01000153.1:60290-60590 GCA_001771055.1 Caldithrix sp. RBG_13_44_9 | reverse complement strand
AGTGAAATTGGTCTTGAATCGGTATCTAATCTGGTTTTAAAACTTAAAGAAAATATTGCCTTTGCTTCGAATCTGGATATTTTTTCCAATCTGAAAAGTATGGACCAGGTTGATGTCAGATGGGATAACCTGATTTCCGCTGAAGTGGCCAAATATATCACGGTCAGCTTTAACTTCCAGCTTTATTATGACAAGGATTTGAGCTTGAAGCGCCAGTTGAAACAATATCTGGCGGTAGGATTGACTTATTCACTGTTATAAAGAGTTATCGTTTATTTAAAAGCTGGTAAGATTTTTATT
>MESS01000153.1:59285-60263 GCA_001771055.1 Caldithrix sp. RBG_13_44_9 | reverse complement strand
ATTCGAGAAAAATCTTGCTTCTGGGTCAGCTCAGCTTTTTTATAACCACCATAGTGCGGTCATCCAGGGCAGCCTGATTCCCTTCCCATTTTTTTATGGCCTTCTCCAGGTTCTGTATGATTTCCGCAGCCGGGAGGTGTATATGCTGTTTGATGAATTTTTGTAAATTCTCTTCTCCGTACTGCTCAGACCTCTCGTTCATTGCTTCCGGATAACCATCAGTATAAAGCACCAGAATTTCCCCGGTCTCCAGTCGAATTTTTTCTTGGGTAATGGTAGAGCGGAATTTTTGGTCGGGAAGTAACCCGAGACCAATACCGCGGGGAGACAGCCACTGACCTTCGGCTGATTTTCCGAATAGATAAAGCAGTGGATTATGCCCGGCACGGGCAAAGAGGAAATCCCCGCTCTTGCTGTCAAGGATTCCATAGATCATGGAAATAAAATTTCCGCGTTCTACATTCTCATAGAATAAGGCATTGGTATCCGATAAAATCCTGGCAGGCTCCAGCGGCTGGATAGTTAATGCTTTTAGAAATCCCTTCACCATGGTCATATAAAATGCTGCAGACACGCCTTTGTTGGAGACATCTCCGATAGCGA
The DNA here is from genome assembly GCA_001771055.1 of Caldithrix sp. RBG_13_44_9. Classification (GTDB taxonomy): domain Bacteria; phylum Calditrichota; class Calditrichia; order RBG-13-44-9; family RBG-13-44-9; genus RQOF01. The sequence continues at coordinate 59,660 of MESS01000153.1, read as the reverse complement.
TACCCAGTCGCCCGCCTTCCAATGGGAAATAATCAAAGTAATCTCCACCCACCTCCCAGGCGGGCTGACAGAAGGCGGCGATCTGGAAATTGGGCAGCTCGGGGGTGTACGCCGGCAGAAATTTTTGCTGGACCGTCCTGGCAATTTCCAGCTCCCGCAGCAGCCGGTCTTTCTCCTCCATTTTTCGGATATAATCAGGAATATAGCGAATGGTGGTTTCGGCTTCCCGCCGTCTGATAATTACCGCCAGGCCGGCGGAAATCAATAGAAAAATCAATATGAAATAGGAACCAGTACCCAACTCTCGGAAATGGGATTCAGCGGTGTGTGAAAAGATCACGGCATCTGACAGAAGGTGATAGGTAAAATAACCCA
>MESS01000153.1:50180-59220 GCA_001771055.1 Caldithrix sp. RBG_13_44_9 | reverse complement strand
ATAACATCCCCACCTGTACAGCCAGAGCATAAGTTCCCAATGATAAACCCCTCAACACGGATTTCCCGGCGGCGGCGGTAAAAAATTTTCCATGCAGAAATTGATCGGAAACCGCCAGCTTTTCATCCCACTGCTGTCTCGTCGCAGCATCACAGATGGAATAGAGCAGCCACATGATCACAGTGAGAAAGATTGTTGGTAAGAAGGTTTCTAATAAAAGTTCACCAATCGGAGAATGCCAGTTGGAAAAGAGGGTTTGCAGCAGGGTGATAATTCCCATAGTATACCCTGCTGGCAGGGCAAATTTAAAACTGATAGATTCCCGGCGGGAAAACTGGATCATATAAATGATCAGCAGAATGAGGAGGGTAACAAATATGAATACAAACAGCCCTGCAGTGACAATGTCGGAAGTATCTGGTTCTTCGGTAGTTTCTATTTTGGGAAACAGATACTCATAATAGAGAATCGTTCCGGAATCGGTCAGCTTGACCTGTTGTTGAATCTTCTGGTTGTGAGTGGTCTGGGAAAATAGAAAACTATAAATATTTCCGGTGGAGTCCTGTTTTACCTCCCCGCTGGTCAGAGAAAGTATTGTAGTATCTTCTCCCAGCTGATGTAAAAAATTGCAGGCTTTCAACCGGGCGTTCACGGCGGAATTTTCCAGTCCCCTTCCACCAGGTTGCTGAACCTTCAAGCTGTCCTTTAAGCGATCCAGCCGGGCTTGCTCAAAATCCAATTTAAGCAGTTTCCCCTCCGGTGATAGAGTCACTTTATACCAATTGTCCTGAGCCCTGCTGTTATTATCTTCATTATTGGAACTCAGGGTCAGGCTGGTTTTTTTCTGTTTAGAAGAAATCAGGGCAATATCCCAGTGGCGGAATGGCTGGAATCCCAGCGAGTCCGCCAGCCACTGCATTTCCGGGCTCAACTTGGAATAATTTTTCTCAATGTTGAAGGTAACCGAAATGTCCAGTTCATCGGCAGGAATTTCTCCCTGGACTAATTGGCGAGCCTTTTCCACGGCATCTTCCTTTTCCATCTGAAAACGGGTTTGCGGAAGAGGATGAAATGGCGGATAAAATTTTTGTAAAAACCAGAAACAACCAATCAGTAGTACCAGCTGTCCAACAATTTTACTATAACCAGGATGAAATTTCATGACTTTCTTTCAATTATATTTATGCATACGTACAAAATTAAAGAAATATAACAGATTGTTCAAAATTTAAAATTTCATACTTTTATGATCCGGTCTTTTATTATTTTAGCTCAAGACCAAATGTTTCAGGGTCAGATCTTGATAATTATGAAATCTGCTTCGTGCTGCGGATCATCAGCAAATTAAGTAATTTTGTTTTAAGAATGAATGTGAATTATTTGCTTCCATTTAACACCCTGATGGGCAGAATGAAATGAGAAAAAAGGATCGATTGCTGGAGGATGTGTATCGTTACCGGAAAGCGGTAGTTCTGCTGGCGGCTGCTGAGTCTGGTTTATTCGAATATTTGATTGAAAATGCTACCGTCACCGGGAAAGAAACTGCCAGGCATTTTGGCTGGGAACAGCGCGGGGTGGAGATTCTCCTGAATGCGCTTTGTGCATCAGGTTATCTAACAAAAAAACAGGACCGCTACCGGATAGCGCCAGGATTTACAAACATATTTTCCCTCCAGGAATTTTCCCTGTTGAAGGAATGGCTGCACCATGAATGGCGTTTGCTGAACCGCTGGATTTATCTTCCAGAGGTGCTGCAAACCGGGAAACCCCGCCGGGAACCGCAGAAAAAAAATGTTCAGCGGAATCATCGCAATTTTATCCTGTCCATGGCCCACCGGGAAAAGGAAAATCTGGCAATACTACTAAGATCAATTGACCTGCAGGGATGTTCCCATCTACTGGATCTGGGAGGAGGTCCGGGTTTGTTTGCTGCCGCCCTGGCGGAAAAATATCCTGAACTAAAAGCCACGGTCTTTGATACTCCCGGGACCAGAGCATTAGCCCTGCGGTTCTTTCGGCAATCGCCGGCCAAAAGCCGTTTGAAGTTTAAAGGAGGAAATTTTCTGACTGATCCTCTGGGAAAAGGATATGATGCAGCACTGCTTTCCAGTATTCTCCATATTTATAGTCCCCGGGATAACCGGGAGCTATTGGCAAGGACCCATCAGGCTATGAATCCCGGCGGTAAAATAATTATCCGGGATTTTCTGCTGAATCCGCAGAAAACCGGACCATTGATCGGGACCCTGTTCGCCGTGAATATGCTGATCAATACCGAGCAGGGTAATGCTTATTCCTTTAAGGAAATAAAAGGTTGGCTGGCAGGGGCTGGATTCAAAAATATTAGTCGGCGGCCGCTAGAAGGCCGAATGCTGCTCATCGAAGCCTTGAAATGAATTACCATTCAGCCGGTTCTCAATTCAGAGTAAAAGTATCTCCAACATTATACAGCAGTACCCGCTCTCGCAACAGATTATACAGCTGATTGATACAGCGAAAACCACAACAGTGCAGGGGAATCACATAATCGGGATTTAACTGGATCAGATGGTAGGTGATCTGGTCTATTTTATCCTCCGGAGCATGTTGCAAGTGCATACCTCCAACCACTGCATGGACTTTGCTGTTTCCGGTGATTCGCATGGCATGTTTGATAGTATTCACCGGTCCAGCATGACCACAGCCCAGCAGGATTATCAGTCCTTTCACGGTATTGACGATCAAAGCCATATCATCATGAAGTTGGTCATGAATAAAACTTTCCAGAACACGTTCCTGGTATGTTTCTTCAATATACTCGTAGCCTGTCAGCCGGGGAATTTCGCCGGAGATCCAAACATCTTTTATAATTTCCTTGGGGTGGGTTTTCAGAATGAATTTTGCTCCCATTTTTTCTAACTCAGCCTTTTCCCAGGCAACCCCAATTTCAACTCGTTCATTATCCATCATCTTGTATTTTTTATTGAATAAGTTTGGGTGGGAATATACTTCTAGTGGTTTAACTTCTGCCAGCAAGTGACGTAAACCACCGGTCACTGCAAAATGCCCATGACTTAAGACTACTTTTTTTACCTGTTTCAGGTTCACTTTGAGTTTATTGGCATTATGCAACAGGGTCCCGGTTTGACCAGTATCAAATAAAATTTTGCCTTCAGGGGTTGTCACCATTATAGAAAGTCCTTGTTCAGCCACCAGCTCAGGATTAACCGCGCGATTTTCACATAAGATGGTTAAAGAGAGTTCAGATAACATAAGTAATCTCCGGTATTATTCGGTCCATATATTAATTAAAATTTATGGAAAATTCAATTCAGTCGTAATATCGGGTAAAATTTTTATTTGTTAGTGTGTTATCCATCATTTTATATTGCTCTGAGATTTTATCATCATTCACGGTAACTATCTCTATGTTATTCGAAATTTTGTTGAAATTGATTTGATGAAAAATGAAATCACATATTTGGCGCTGGGAGAAACCAGCCGGATTGGGGCGTCTTCGCACTACCTGAGATTAGGCCGCTGGGGAATTCTGCTGGATGCGGGGATCGATCCGCACCCTTCTGCCGCACCGGTAGTGCCAGAATATGAACGCCTGAAGGGGCAGCCGGTGAATGCCGTCATTATTTCCCATGCCCATTTGGATCATTTGGGTTCTCTCCCCATAGCGCTTCGGCATTTTCCCGAAGCCCGGATTTATCTGACACCGGCAACTGCTGCTTTGAGTGAGATCATGTTATACCACTATCTAAAAGTTCAGGAACGCCGCGTCCATTTGGAAAGAACTCGATATCAACCCTGCTATTTAGAACAGGAAATTGACCATTTGCTGTTTCTCTTCCAATCTTTTGCCTACAACTTTCCTTTCAAAATCCACGGCTTTCAGGAAAGTGAAATTACCATCCAGTTCTGGGATGCCGGTCATATATTGGGATCCGCCGGAATAGAAATTCGGTGGAAGGGTACCAGGATATTCTATACCGGGAATACCAAGAAGAGTCCGCAGTTTATTCTTCGAGGTGCAAAATATCCGGCAGGTACCGACATCCTGATCACCGAAACCACTTATGGGGATAATGAAACCGCTCCGTTCATTAAGCGTCCATCAGAGATCAATCGGTTGGTTCATTTTATCAAGGAACGGATTCAATTCGGCGGTGCAATTTTAATTCCGGTGTTTGCACTGGGAAGGACCCAGGAGATCATGCTGCTCCTGCATCGCCTGATCACCCAGCAGAAAATACCGCCGGTTCCGCTGTATCTGATCGGAATGGGGATAAAGATCAATAGAATTTATGATCGCCTGCTGCATAAAATATATCCGGATTATAAGGCGAAACTTTTGAAAACCATAACCGGTGATACTCTTTACCGGAAAAAATTCCGGAAACCCAGTATCATATTAGCTACCTCGGGCATGATGATGCCCAATACTTTATCCTATGAAATTGCCAGCGATTTCCTGCTGGATCGCCGCAATGGGATTGCCCTGGTAGGTTGGGCGGATCCGGAAACTCCCGGGGGCTCCTTGCGGCAGGGCAATCAGCAGAAGATCCGGGAGGTATTCGGGGTAGAAGATATCCATTGCGGATTGGAAACTTTTTACTTTTCTGCCCACTCTCACCGGGAGGAGTTGATAAGCATGGTGGAACAGCTCCGGCCGCGTCAGGTCATTCTCTGTCACGGGGAATTATCCTCCCAGGGCTGGATGAAGGAACGACTGGAAGAAAAACGACTTGCCGAGCAAATTATCCTGCCAGAAAAACACCAGGAAATTACTTTGGGCTGAGTATCCTGAAGCCGGTTGGATCTTCAATATCAGGTGATTCGATTCAAATCTATTTATTAATCATGCCATGAATTTTCAATCCAACTGCGATTGAATGACCATAACACACCTGATCATGACGATCATCCCTAAAAAAAATTGAAAATCTGTTCTGTTGGGGGAGGGAAAACCGCCTTCCTATTAAGTCCCGCTTTATAATTTCCGTAGTATTGGTAAATCATAAAAAATTATTGCAAAAATTTATTATACTCTTTAAATTATCAAGCTTTTTAATAAGGAATCGTATTGTTGAATCGGTAAGAAAGCTCATTTGGTATGTTTGAAGACCTGACGGCGAGATTGGAATCGACACTGAAGAGGCTCCGGGGACAGGGTAAGATTACCGAAAGTAATATTGCGGAATCACTGAAAGAAATCAGACGGTCTCTACTGGAAGCAGATGTCAATTATCGGGTGGTAAAGGACTTCATTGAAAAAGTCCAGCAGCAGGCAGTGGGTGAGGAGGTCCTGCGCAGTGTTACCCCTGGTCAACAAATCGTCAAAATTGTGCACGATGAGCTGGTCCGATTGATGGGCAAGGCCCATTCGGAGTTAAAATTGGCCGGAATTCCGCCGGCAGTGGTGATGCTGTGCGGATTGCAGGGTTCAGGAAAGACTACCTTTGCCGCAAAGCTGGCTCATTATTTGCGGAAGAGGGGGCGGCAGCCCATGCTGGTAGCGGCAGATGTTTACCGACCGGCAGCTGTGAGCCAACTGCAGGTTTTGGGTAAAAGCCTGAATATCCCGGTCTATTCGGAAAACAGTGAGGATGCGCTGAAAATATGCCAGGGTTCTATTAATGCTGCCCGGCAGCAAGGCTGTGATGTGGTGATTTTAGACACCGCTGGCCGACTGCACATCGATGAAGAGATGATGCAGGAGCTGGAAAGAGTTAAGAAAGAACTGAAGCCTGGTGAAATTTTATTTGTCGCTGATGGCATGACCGGCCAGGATGCGGTCACTGCGGCTAAACAATTCCTGGAGCGGTTGGATTATCACGGGGTAGTATTGACCAAGATGGATGGTGATGCCCGGGGAGGAGCGGCACTTTCTATCCGGCAGGTCACCGATCGCCCGATTAAGTTCATCGGTATCGGGGAAAAACCTGATGCCATAGAGGCTTTCCACCCGGACCGGCTGGCCTCCCGCATTTTGGGGATGGGCGATGTGGTGAGTCTGGTGGAAAAAGCTCAGGAAAGTATTGATGTATCTGAAGCCAGAAAGTTTGAAGAAAAACTGCGCCGTGAGCAGTTCAATCTGGAAGATTTTTATCATCAGCTTCAACAAATTAAAAAGATGGGACCGCTGGATCAGATTCTGGGAATGGTTCCCGGGATCGGGAAACAGCTGAAAAATGTATCAGTAGATGATAAAGCCTTCAGCCGGGTGGAAGCAATCATCAATTCCATGACCCCGCTCGAACGGCACAAGCCTCAACTCATCAATGGCAGCCGGCGGAGGCGAATCGCCATTGGAAGTGGTACCCGGGTGCAGGATGTGAATCAGCTGCTGAATCAGTTTGAGGAGATGCGCAAACTTTTTAGAAAATTGAAGGGTGGAAAGTTGAAGGGGTCTTTCCGGCCTGGTATGATGCCTTTTTAGAGAACAATAAATTCGAATAACCAATGGAGGTTCATTTTGGCAGTAAAATTGAGATTACGTCGCTTAGGTAGAAAGAAACGTCCTTTTTACCGGATCATTGCCACTGATTCACGTGCTCCGCGGGACGGACGTTTTATCGAAGAAATTGGCCACTATAATCCTTTGACACATCCCGAGACGGTGAGCGTGCAGGAAGATCGGGCTCTTTACTGGCTGGGTGTGGGGGCAACTCCAAGCAAAACAGTTCGTAACATCCTGAGTCGTCAGGGAATTATATTAAAGTTTGATCTGAAAAAACAGGGAGTGGCGGAGGAAAAGATCACTGAAGAACTTCGGAAATGGGAGGTGCTTCAGATAGAGAGAGCCAAACGGCTGGAAGCAAAAAAAGAATCTGAAAGGGAACGACGCAAGAAAGCAAAACAGGAGTCAGCTAAAGCTGAAACAGCTGGTGAAGTTGAAAAAACTGCTGCAGCCCAGCCGGAAACCGCTGTCAAATCCGAGACTCCGGCAGAAAAGCCGGAAGCTCCTGCTGCTGAAACTAGCGACGAAAATAAATGAGACTCTGAAAACCATAACCTGTTGAAGCAGTGCGATTTATGATTCGTTCAACCAACTAACTTGTGCTAAGGAGGATCTGGAAATGAAAGAATTTATCGAATTCATCGCCAAGCATCTGGTCGATAAACCGGAAGAAGTAGAGGTGACAGAGGTTGAAGGAGAGCGCGTAACGGTTTATGAACTGCGAGTTGGTGACGGAGACCTGGGGAAAGTGATCGGGAAGAGAGGACAAACCGCCAAGGCCATCCGCACCCTGTTGGGCGCTTCGGCCGCTAAAATTGGAAAAAGAGCGGTTCTGGAAATTTTAGAGTAAGAATTATATTTCTGGCAATAGAGATTTGGGATTAAGTATCCCTGATCTTTCAAAATATGTCTCAAGTTCATGAAGGTTTTATTGCGGTTGGGAAAATCCTGGGGATTTTTGGTTTTCAGGGGTGGGTAAAGGTAAGTGCCTATTCAGATGTCAAGAACCGCTTTGCCAGGGTTAAAGCGGTCTATATCGAGTCCGGAACGGAATTACTGCGAAAAATCTTGACCGGTCACCAATATCATCGACATCAGCTGTTACTGAAGTTTGAAGATCTGGACGACCGGGAGAGTGCCAGGGAATTCAGCGGAAGCGAATTGTTTCTTCCGGAGACCGAGAAAGTAAAGTTACCGCCAGATCATTTTTTTATCCATGACCTGCGCGGATTGAAGGTTTACGACAGCAGTGACAATTTCCTTGGCATGGTCACTGAAGTCTCGTCAGCCGGCAGTAGTGACCTTCTGGTTATTCAAACCGAAGGGAAAGAAATCCTGGTCCCGCTGGTGGCTGAGTTTGTTCTGGGAATTGACCTTGAAAAGGGAAAGGTGATCGTTCGTTTGTGGGAAGACATGTGATGCGAATAGATGTGATCACGGTATTTCCGAAAATTCTGGCTGATCCGTTGAATGAAAGCATCCTGAAACAGGCCCGTAAACGAATTGATCTGCAGATAAATCTCGTCGATCTGAGGGATTTTTCGAGCGACAAACATCGAACGGTGGATGATACTCCCTACGGAGGCGGTCCCGGGATGATCCTGAAGCCCGAACCGTTATTTGCTTCCCTGGAGGATGTTTTTCGCAACCCAAAAGATCAGTCAACCGCCCGGGTTATTTTTCCTACACCGCAGGGGAAATTGTTCACCCAGCAGACGGCGGAAGAACTGAGTGAGATAGATCATCTGGTATTTATCTGTGGACATTATAAAGCCATAGATCAGAGAGTGATTGACAGCTGGGTGACGGACGAAATATCGATAGGGGATTTTATTTTATCCGGCGGCGAGATTGCGGTGTTGTTGATGGTAGATGCCATCGTCCGCTTACGGCCTGGGGTATTGAGCGATATCGATTCAGCAAAGACCGACTCCTTTCAAAATTCCCTGCTGGATTGCCCTTACTATACCCGACCGGAAGTTTTTAAGGACCTGGCAGTTCCGGAAGTATTAGTCTCCGGTCATCATCAGAAGATTGAAGAGTGGAGGTTGAATCAAAAAATTGAACGAACCCGGCTGCGACGGCCGGATCTTTATGAAAAGTATTTAACTGATAATGTAGAACAGCAGAAAAAGAAAAAAGTACGGAGGAAATAAAATGGACATTCTTCATGTCATCACCGCCAGTCAAATGCGGACTGATATTCCTGCTTTCACCCCGGGAGATACCCTGGCAGTACATGTGAAAGTGATCGAGGGTAATAAAGAAAGGATTCAGGTCTTTTCCGGAGTCTGCATTAAGCGTCATGATAATGGCATCAATTCCACAGTAACAGTACGGAAAATTTCAAACGGAGTAGGAGTGGAACGGATCTTTTCCCTCCACTCTCCCCGGATCGAGAAAATTGAATTGCTGCGCAAGGGTAAAGTGCGCCGGGCCAAACTTTATTACCTGCGGGGTCTGCAGGGTAAATCAGCCCGTATTAAAGAAGAAAGTAAGTAGGTCTCTTTTCCGTCAGCCGCTCAATAGAGCGGTTTTTTTTCATAAACAAGGGAAGCCAATTGAAAGTTGGGTATAATGAAATCCAGTTAA
>MESS01000153.1:49816-50156 GCA_001771055.1 Caldithrix sp. RBG_13_44_9 | reverse complement strand
TTCAAAATTAATTTTCTTTCAGGACAAGTTGGACTAAATTTCCCCCTGAAGATGTAATAAATCTGCAAGTGCAGATTGAATAACCAAAAATTTATAAAGAATTTCTGCCATGGAAAAAACGGGATGAGGATTAGCCGGGTGAAACGGTCAGCCTGTGACATCAGGGAAATGAATGATTTCGTAAACAGAATCTGCGGTATTATCTCAATGCTGTATAGATGGATATTCATATTCTTGTTATTCGTGATGATCCTGCTGTTCCTGGTGTGTGCTCATAAAGTTGCTCCCGGAGGTGGGCCGGCGGATAAAACACCGCCGGAAATTCTGAGACATTTTCCAG
>MESS01000153.1:45774-49802 GCA_001771055.1 Caldithrix sp. RBG_13_44_9 | reverse complement strand
GGTATCAAAAATTTAGAATACCTCGAAATTGAATTCAGCGAACCGATCCGGCAATCCACTCTGCTGGAAAATTACTGGATGATGCCCCCGCTGGAGAATGACTTTACGATCAAGTGGAAAGGGAACCAGAAAGTCCGTTTTTACATAACCGATTCGCTGGAATCCAATCAGACCTATGTATTCACTTTGAGTCCCAACGTCCGCGATATGCGAAACAACGGATTGATAAAGCCGTTTCAGATTGCGTTTTCTACCGGATCCAGACTTGATCGGGGTTCTATTTCCGGACAGGTATATGCTGACCAGAAGCCGCGCGATGTGTATATCTATGCTTATCGGATCGTTGCCGAAACCGGCCTGGATTCTCTGATCTATACCGAGCCACGCTATTATACCCAGATAGATGCGAATGGCGCTTACCGCCTGAGCTACCTGGCTCTGGAAAAGTATCGCCTTATTGCCCTGGTTGACCAGGATTATAATAAGGTTTACAGTGTGGAGTCCGATCTGATCGGTCTGCCGGCAATGGACATCCAGTTGGATTCACTGCATGCACATTTTGCCAATATCAATTTTTATCTGCTGCAGGAAGATACTACCCGGCCGCTGATCCGGAAAATTGATACCCTGTCCAACCGGCACATCGAGATAACATTTAGTGAAAAGGTGGTTCCGGACAGTGCTTTCCGGATAACCCTGTCCGATTCGCTCAGTGGAGACACCCTTCTGCCCCTGGCAACAAGTTTCGCGGAAGAAAATGGTGATTTGCTGCAAATATATTTTTCTGAACTTTCAGCGGCTAAAAAAATCAGCCTCCAGCTGCAGGGGATCACCGATCTGGCAGGCAATCAATCCCCGGAGCGGGAATTGAAGGGCACTTTCTTTGCGCCAGGCGGCGCAGATACCGCCACACCAAAACTATTAGAAATTGTGCCCTCCTTCGGGCAGACGGAAGTGCTGTTCGATTCCCCAATTATTTCAAAGTTCTCTGTGCCAGTGGACTCAGATAGTTACCGGAAATCTCTGCTGCTGACCGATCAGGATAGTTCGGTTGTTACCGGACGATTCAATTTTCAAAATTTACTAAAACCGGTTTTTAAACCGCAGGTTTGGTTAAAAAGTAATGCCAAGTATCACCTTCGGCTAACCCTTTCCAGTTTAACAGATTTGTGGCAGCGCTCTTTTTTGGATACCGTAATTATCCAGGAATTTACTACCCAGGACCTGGCGAATTTAGGCGAAATGGCTGGACAGGTCACCTCGCCATATCATGGACCGGTCCAGGCCATTGTTGAAGTGAATCCCCTGCGGGGAAATCAGGTCTATCAGGCTATCACCAGTGGTGATCAGACTTATCAGCTGGAGTATTTACCAGAAGGAAATTTCCTGGTAAAATCCATCCTGGACTTGAACCGGAATGGACAATGGGACAAGGGTGCTGCAATGAGCTGGGAATTTTCTGAACCCTTTTTCTTCCGACCTGATACCGTCAAAATCCGGAAACGCTGGACTACTCAGGGAATAATTTTTGATTTTAATTTTCAGGAAACTGAATGAGGACTACTATTCCTTTTTTTAAGATACATGGCAGCGGTAATGATTTTATCTTGATCGATAACCGGAAACAGTATTTCACTGGAACAGAGAGTCAATTCATTCAAAGACTTTGCCGACGGCGATGGGGTATCGGTGCCGACGGTTTGATGCTGATCGAGTTTCGCAGAACGGATCAATTTGAATTACGCTACTTTAATGCCGATGGAACTGAAGCGGCGATGTGTGCCAATGGAGCCAGATGTGCGGTCTATTTTATGCACCTGCTTCATCCGGATAAAAAAAAGTTCTCGTTTCATATTACCGGCCAATCATATCGAGCTCAGATTACCGGTGAGAGAAGAGTAAAGGTATTCTGGCAATTTTTTCCGGAAGTCACCCCTATACCTGATTTAGCTGAATTGATTAATGAAAATTTCCGGCAGTTCTTATTTGTGAACACCGGAGTACCGCATCTGATAGTAAACGCTGAGGTTGATGTGGATAAAATAGACCTTGTACACTGGGGAGCATTTTACCGGAATCATGCCAGCTTTGGCGAACAGGGAACCAACGTTAATTTTGTAAATTTTTCTGCCGGGGGAATAAGAATCCGCAGTTATGAACGGGGAATTGAGGGTGAAACCCTGTCGTGCGGGACGGGAGTATTGGCGGCCGCCTCAGCTGGAAAATATTGGAAGCATGTTCAGTGGCCGGTCAACATAGAAACCCGCGGGGGCAGATTGATAGTGGGAGAAGATCCGGCTGATAAAGTGATATGGCTGGAAGGGCCGGTTCAATCAGTATATAAGGGTACATTTACCAGAGCGGATTTTCCGGACTAAAGGCTATTTAAAAATTGAACCGGAAAATCTTGCACTTTTTCCGGTTAGATGCTACATTGTCTCCGGATTAATTAAAATTTGATTTGAAAATTTTCAGATTTCTTAACTTGAATTATTCATAACCACCAAGACCCAAAGGCACAAAGTAATAATAATTAATTGTTCTAAAACAAATACTATTCTCATCTGATAACTATAACCTTCGACCTCGTTTATTCTTCGTGCCTTCGGGTCTTGGTGGTTAAATTTATGAATGAACCAGGCTAAGACTTATTTAACACTTGAAAAATATGTGTTTGGATTATAAATTATAAAAAAAGAGATCCGTGCAATGATGAAAAAAATATTGATTTTCTCAGTCACGCTGTTAATGATAATTAATTGTGCCCGGCAGGTAAAAAAAGCCCCGCCCCCAATTGAACCAACCGAAACTCCGGAAATCATTGCTGAAAATTATGTGAGCGACGCCATTGATTTCTACGAGAACCAGAAATACTCCGAAGCTATCACCAGTTGGAAGAAAGCTCTGCAGATTATCCCGCAGGATGCAGAAGTGCACAATTTTATTGGATTGGCTTTTCATCGCTCTGGTAAACTGGACAGTGCTATTATTCATTTCAGTAAGGCAGTAGAATTAGACTCCCAGTATTATCAGGCCTGGAATAATTTGGGATACATGCAGTTTTTACAGGGCAATTACGTGGCTGCTTTAGGGAATTTTTATAAGGCATTGAAGGCTAATCCCAATTACGAGCAAGCCAGTCTAAACTACACCAGAGCTTCCGAGATTCTGGAGGGGAGATTGCAGATCACCGCCTTTGAACTGGTGGAAAATACTGCCAAAATGGACAGCCTGGAATTGCAGATTGCCAATTACCGGAAAGCCCTGACTGTTGATTCCAATTATGTGGATGCCTGGAATAATCTGGGAGTGGCCTATTTTTATTACAGTAACCTGGACAGCGCCGTTATCTGTTTCAAGAAAGCTCTGGATAAAAATCCCAATTATCCGCCCGCTCACAATAATGTGGGATATGTGCTGGACGTATTGGGAGAGTACGATCAGGCCATTGCCCATTATCAGAAAGCGATTCAGCTTCGTCCGAATTATCTGATTGCCATGGCCAATTTATTAGATAGCTACATGCATAAAAAGGACTACGATTCGGCTAAGATCATCCTGGATACTCTGCGGAAGTCCGAGCCGGATAATGTTCTGGTCCGGGAAAGAATTGAAGAATATCAGGAAATTCTCTATGGTAATATGCCGCAAGGAGGCCAATAGATGAAGATTTTTGCAGTGCTGATGGCTGGAGGTGTGGGTACCCGCTTCTGGCCACGAAGCCGCGCAAAAAATCCCAAGCAAGTTCTGGATATTCTGAATCATGAAACTATGATTCAGGCGACCTTCAGGCGTATGAAAGGCTTGGTGGATTCATCCCACATCTACTTGGTGACCAATCAGGACCAGCAAGAGATCATCAGTAAGCAGCTTCCCCAGCTGAAATCCAAAAACTTTATCATTGAACCATTTGGCCGGAATACTGCTCCTTGTATCGGTCTGGCTGCTGCCATGATCCAGCAGATTGATGCCGAAGGGCTGATGCTGGTATTACCGGCTGATCATTTGATTTCCAATACCCAGGAATT
>MESS01000153.1:37948-45748 GCA_001771055.1 Caldithrix sp. RBG_13_44_9 | reverse complement strand
TCTTCGCTAAAGAAACTAACAGCCTGGTAACTCTGGGAATTAATCCAACTTATCCCTCTACCGGCTATGGATATATTCAGCGGGGAGAAGAGATCAAAAAGATAAATAGTGACAGTGTCTATCGGGTAAAAACCTTTGCTGAAAAGCCCAATCCCGAAACCGCCATGCGTTTTATCAACAGTGGAGATTTTTACTGGAACAGCGGTATGTTCATCTGGCGGACTTCCACCATTCTAAAAGAAATCGAAGAAAAACTGCCGGAATTGCATGAGGGACTCACTCAGATCAAGCCGCATATCGGTAAAGCCACTTTCGGCAGCGTGGTGGAAGATGTCTATAAAAGAATTCGGGGAATTTCCATCGACTATGGAGTGATGCAAACAGCTCATAATGTTTTTGTTATCCCCACCAATATGGGCTGGAATGATGTGGGCAGCTGGGAAGTGGTGTATGATATTTCCGAAAAAGATAAAAACAAGAATTGCGGTGATTTTAAAGATTTACAGATTGTGGATGCCGGGGAAAATTATGTCTATGCCCCGCAAAAACTGGTAGCTCTGGTGGGGGTTAAAAATCTTATTGTAGTGGACACCGGTGACGCCCTGCTGGTTTGCAAAAAAAGCCGTACTCAGGATGTTAAAGATCTAGTGGAACAATTAAAAAAGAATGGCATGGATGAATATCTATAAAAAGAAAAGAAAAGGTCAGAAAACCGTTACCATCTCGCCGGAATCTCAGCTATTGCTGGATGAATTATGCGATACCTTGAAAAAATTGGGAATCGAGGTGAGGCAGGAGCTGGGCTATTTTAAAGGGGGGTTATGTATGGTGGAGGAGCAGAAGATATTTTTCATCAATAAGAGCAATCCGGTGGATCTGAATATTGATCTGTTATTGACTCAGCTGAAGAAAGAAAATTTAGGCAATATTTTTATTTCTCCACGATTGCGATCGCACTTAGAAACGCTTGAATATAAAATTGAGGCGTAATATGAAAGAATCCAGAAAATCCATCCGGGTAGATGCCCAGCTTTTCATTTCCTATGATATTTTAGATAAAGAAGGAAAGGTGGTGCAGGCCGGCATGGCTTTAAGCGAAGATTTGAGTCGCAGCGGGGTAAAGATCAAAGACCGCAGCATCCTGCCGGTAGATACCTCAGTAAAGATTCATCTGGCGGTAGGGGAAGAAGTGATCGATTTGATCGGTAAAGTACGGCATGTTAAAAAAGTGAGTGGGAGTAATTATCATATTGGAGTAGAATTTTCTGAGGTTGACGCTGAACTGGTTAAAAGACTGGCTAAATTTTATCCAGAGATTTTACAGAAGAAAAAATAGTTTTTTAGCTCTTGCAGAGATATTCTAATTTTCATATTATAATTTGAAAAAAATATGGAGGTGATGGGAATTTAAGTTGATACTGCCGCCACAAACCCTCGTATCGAATAGGAAAAAAAATCCACTATTAGTAGGAAAGTTTTTTCCGCAGTGAATATTCCTGATTTACTAATAAATCATTGATTTTATAGATGTTATTCAATGGAGTTAAATTATTGGTATTTTTTTTGCCCTAAATAATCTATTTTAAAAGAGATAGCAGAAAACGAAAGGAGGTTTAATGAGGTAAAATCGCCAGGAACGGTTTTGGGAAGGAGAATTAACTTTAAAAATCTAATTAAGGAGGAATGATGATGAAGAAGGTCTATACGACTATCGTAGTGTCTTTTATTATTGTTTTGTTGCTTGTTTCATTATCCTTAGCTGGGAAGTATAACGAGCAGCGTGCCTACCGGGTTACCCCCCAGGATATTGAAAAATGGGATCAGGAACTGAATTCCATTCAGGTTACTGAGGGTGTGAACCCCCCTCATAGTGAAGCCGCCATTGAGTTTGGCCGCACCTGGTATGATTATGCTACCAATAATGTAACCGCCAGAAATCTGAACCACTCGGCCAATGGTATTCATGTAGTCTATATGAAAAGAATGCCCAATGCAGCTGGAACCCGTTATGCTACCTATGATTATTTTGATTTAAGCCTTGGTCTATTCTTCGGAAATCAGTCTGTTACTGAAGCTGCTTCCACCGGCTGGGGCAGGGTGTTGAACGGTGTCAATGATGAAGCATTAATTTGCCTGCATGGCGGCGGATTAAGATTCTTCCAGGATGCCAGTGAAGCCGGGTATACTTTTACCCAACTGCTGCAAGTATCTGCCGCCGGTGTATTTCCGGGAATAGCCCGGCTGGGAAATACGGTGGTGTTTATGGGACAATTAACCAATGGCAACTGGGTGGGTGGTGACACTATCATGGCATCCACCGATTATATGACCAATTGGACCGGTCACAACATTTGGGAAGAGCCTGTTGGAGTGACGGATTACGGCGTTGGTGAAATGTGGCCGACAATCAATGCCACCAATCCCAATGAGTTTTCAGTAGTATATGCTCCCATTGGCAGACCGGATGCTATCAATGGTTCAACCAGATATGCCACCAGTCCTGATCTGGGCGCTTCATTCAATACTTTTAATGTATGGGATGATGACAGCCTTTTTGTGAGTGGACCCAATGTAAGTCAATATATCATTGAAAATTTTGGCCAGATGAACAGTATGTATACTTCTGATGGGGTCTATCATATCGTTCTGGGTGCTATTCAGGGTGTGGTAGATACAACCACTTCTACTGTTATTGATATGTTCCCGATTTTATACTGGAATACCAGGGATCAACAAATGGTTGAACTAACTACTCCTTATTATGGTAGACCTACCAATCCAGTAGCCTGGACTAGTTTAACGACTAATCGTCCCGGTAATGGTCTGGGAAACGCTTATCCAATTGTAGCTGAAGGTCCCAATGCCGGTGAGCTGATCTGTATCTGGCAGCAATGGGAAGATGACGGCACCGGTGCACCGGTACTATTAACTGCAACTACTGCTTCGGGAACGACTCAAATATTTGCAACGGATATCTGGGGTGCCTACACCGGTGACGGCGGAGTAACCTGGTCAGAACCATTCTTTGTTGCCGGTACCGCCGGTGTTTCTGATGTTTTTCCCATGTTACCGGATAAATTCATCTATAATACTACCCAGGATTCGATCTATCTGGATATTCTTTACATGGCGGATAGCAATCCGGGTGTCTCTGTTTTCGCTACCCCGAATTCTGTCCCGTCGGAATGTATCTGGTATTATGAGAGAGTTCCTATTTGGGCAGGAGGACCAAGCGGTTTGGGCAATAGCGGCAATGCGGTGAGTGAATTTCGGTTAGCTCAGAATTATCCCAATCCTTTCAATCCGGCTACCACTATTTCTTTCGATTTAAAAACTGCCGGTAAGGTAGCCCTGGAAGTATTCAATACCCTGGGTCAAAAAGTGGCCGTCGTGGTGAATGAGAATATGGCGGCTGGTCAGCATCAAATAGAATTCGATGCCAGCAATCTGGCTTCTGGTGTCTATCTCTATAAATTGACCAGTGGTAATCTCACTCAGACTCGCAAAATGATGCTGTTGAAGTAAGTAATTTTTTCAATATAGAGGCTGATCTTCACGGATCAGCCTCTGTTTTTTAAGGAAGGGTTATGGTGTTGGTAAAGGGAAAAACTACAAATTTATTTAACTGTATGATTGAATGATTGTAATCAGCTTTTAAAGCTTCGAAAAATTTAGTGGTTCGGGGAGAGGTTATTCTAAATTTGAAGGTTATTAGTATTTATGATTGGGAGGTATTGATTCCGAGTTTTGAAAATGAGAAACTAAAATTTTTACATATACAATTTATTTAAATTAAATGATTGCTCATTTTTTGGAGGAAATTGGATGATGGAAAAGAAACTCTTTTTATGGGTAAGCATACTGGCATTACTTCCAGCCCTGGCTTTGGCAGCCACTGGAAAGCTAAGCGGGGTGGTAAATGATGCGGGTACCAGCGATCCTCTGATTGGGGTCAATGTAGTTATTGAGGGTACTACTTATGGTGCTTCCACCGATCTTGATGGATACTATGTGATTCTAAACCTCCCTGCCGGAACTTATATTATTTCTTTCAATTATGTGGGATATCAGTCGGTGAAATACGAAAATATTCGTATCGTGCCGGATATTACCAAACGTTTGGATGTGGCCATGCAAGAAACCACAATTGATTTAGGTGAATCGATTGTGGTTACTGCCGACCGGCCTTTCTTCGAAGCCTCGGCAACCAATACTGTTAGAGTATTGGAGGCCGATGAAATTGAGAGGATGCCGCTGAAAGGTGTTAATAATGTGGTGGCGATGAATGCCGGGGTGGTAGTGGCAGATGGCAGTGGGGGTGATTTAAATACCGCCACTCTTAATGTCCGCGGCGGGCGCGGTAATGAAACTCTGATTATTGTTGATGGTATCCCCTACAACGATGCGGTTTACGGAGAGTCGGCTGGGAGTGTCCCCGATGCGGCGATTGAACAGGTCTCTACCCAATTAGGGGGCTTTAGTTCAAAATATGGAAGTGCCCAATCTGGAGTTATCAATATTGTTACCAAAGGTGGTAGCACCAAATATTTTGGATCGATGGAAGGAGTAACATCTAAAGAATTGGATGCTTTTGGTTACAATCAGCTTACCGGAACGCTGGGTGGCCCGGTCATTCCGGGAAACCGAAAATATGACTTCTTCTTATCCGGGGAATATGTAAAAACCGATGATGCCACACCACGATCTTCGGGCGTGATAATTCCCAGTGCCGGTATTGATCAAAAGAAAATGCCGGATCAGGAGGGAGAGATTATCCGCTTCGTCGGTAAAGTTAATGGTAGGTTTGGATTAATGGGCGTTACTCTATCCGCTAACGGATCTTTCCGCGACGCCAGAGGTTTTGGTTCCCAGGGTTTTTACCAATACGTAAAAAACAATTCATTCCATCTCCCTATGGTCCAAGAGGATGTGTTAGGAACTTCTCTTAAATTGTCACCGGTATTTAATGAAACCTCTTTTATGGATGTCATTTTCCGCTACCGGAATCAGTATTACCATGACACCGATGGTTTCTGGAAAGATAATATCCTGGCTTATGGGGATTCTCTCGAGAATGCCAAAGTGGGCGTTACTCTACGTAATGGTGATGGTACAGCTGTCTCTAAAGATGTCAATGGAGTATTCTGGGATAGAGGATATGTATGGAATGTTTACCGGAAATATGAAATTGAAACCTTTGGCAGCGACCTTAATTTTACCAAACAATATCATAATCATTTGCTGGAATTGGGTGGAACTTTTCAGCAAGAGATCGTCAGATATTACTATAGTAATCCCATTTATATGGGCATAGAAAAAGATAGCAGAAGTTTAGAAGAAAGGTATTTTGCCGCTCAAAATATATTTTACGGGTATGATCTCTATGGGAATAAAAACAACGATGATTCCTACCTGACGGTTTCAGGAGACACCTTCGAGGAAGCAGGTCCGAAAAAACCCATTATCATGGCTTTCTATTTACAGGATAAGATTGAATTTGCCGATTTTATATTAAACATCGGGGCCAGGTGGGATTATTTTGATCCTTCATTTAACCGAATCAAGGATCCCCAAAAAGTTCTGGGAGATGATGGTGTGCTTACAGCCGATGATTATGAAAAAGCTCCGGTTGAAAGTTATGTAAGCCCGCGAATCGGATTTGCCTACCCGGTAACCGAGCGCACGGTGTTCCATGCGCAATATGGTGTTTTCCGGCAGTTCCCCAGATATTTTGATCTTTATGATAGCTGGATCAATATGGATGATCTGGAAACCATGGATGGTCAGGGTCAGAATTTAGGTCATCTGGTCGCCGAAGCCACTACTCAGTATGAATTTGGTTTCAAACAACAAGTTGGTACCATAGCCAGTTTGGATATCACAGCCTATTATAAAAATGTTAAAAACTTGGTAAACCAGCAAAAGATTGTTTTCCAGTACGGACAATCTACTAAATCGGTCATTGGCTCTGTTAATTCAGATTTCGGCACCATCAAGGGATTAGCATTTGCTTTCAATCTGCGTCGAATCGGACCTTTGAGCACCAAGCTTGATTATACTCTGGCATTATCGGAGGGAACAGGTTCCTCTCAGAATGGTGCTTTTGTTGCGGTGTTTCGTAATCCTAATGGTGAATCACCTTTAGCTATTGCTCCGTTAGATTTTGACCAGCGTCATACCTTAACGGCCAATCTTGATATTCGGGCCAATAAGGGTCAAGGAGGCGTGATTTTGGAAAATTCAGGGGTCAACTTTGTGATTATTTACAATAGTGGACGACCATACACTCCGGTTGAATATGTCAATATTCTGGCTGGTACTTCCAATTATGGTAATTTGACACAATATGTTAACTCTGCTTATGCCGCCGGGGTTTTCCGTATTGATATGAAAGTTGATAAGGTTTTTTATTTTGGCCGGATGAGTTTTATCCCCTATCTCTGGGTTCAGAATTTACTGGATCGGGAGAATTACCATACAGTATGGCAATCCACTGGCGAACCGGATAATACCGCTTATCTTACCACTCCAGAAGGACAACAAGCCATTCGGGCTAATGGTGAGGGGTACGCCAGCGATTACAAAGCACTGGAGAGGAATCCCTGGAATTATGGTTTACCGCGCATCATCAGGCTCGGTTTACGGGTAGAATTTTAAGAAGAAGCAGAGAAAAAATTGAAAGGCCTAAAGATGAAATATAAAATCCCGATTTTACTGATTATACTTACTTTTATAAACCAACAATTGCTGGCTGAGAATAACGAAAATCGGATCAGCTTCAATAAACCAGGCGTTGTGGGTCAAGTGACCCATATGAATATTAATAATATTGATCTTCCCATGAATAATCAGGGTTCAAATGGAGAAGATGGACAAAGTTATTATCCCAATGGACAAACCAGTCTGTCCTTCCTGTTTTCAGGAGGTTTTTGTACCAGTGCTTATGTAGGTGGACAATTGCGAGCCTCCTGGATGGCTCCCGCCTCGCTGATTGAGGAATGGCAGCCAGGTAAATGGGGAATGGATCCAGGTGATGGTTTGGCAAAGTTTTATGTAGTTAATTCCAGTGATGGACCGGGAAGCCCTAATTACATTGACTGGGCAAATGCGGTAGCATTGGGTGCCGATTTTCAGGATTTGAATGGTGACGGTGTCTATGATCCCAATGTCGATAGACCGGATATGTTGGGTGATCGCGTAATCTGGACAGTTATTAATGATGGAACTTCCCTCTCAGTCCGCACACCACGCTTGGGCACCGATCCGGTAGGGCTGGAGATTCATCAGCAAGCCTGGGCTTTTTCGCGGGCTGATGAATTGGGCGATGTTATATTTTTCCGCTATCGTATCATCAATCCTACCAATGAGAATAAAGATGATTTAATTTTCACGGTTTGGGCCGATCCGGACTTAGGCGAAGCCCAGGACGATAGAATTGGTTGTGATACTACCCGGAGTTTAGGATTTATCTATAATGATGCCGATGATCCAAATTATGGAGCAAATCCGCCAGCCTTCGGTATGGATTTTTTCCAGGGGCCCATCATCGAATCCCCTGGAGACACCGCTTTCTTATACCGCGGTCCTTACTTCGGTATCGATACCCTGTATGACTATCTGAATTTACCGATGACCTCCTACATGTATTATATCCAAAGTGATAGGATTTTAGGTGATCCCGATAATGCCATAATTGCCCGGAATTATCAGGAAGGTGGTTTGGATAAGCTGGGTAATCCCATAGATCCTACCGCCTGGGGCGTAGGGGGGCCGCCTACCACTAACAATCGCTATGTATAT
>MESS01000153.1:30077-37938 GCA_001771055.1 Caldithrix sp. RBG_13_44_9 | reverse complement strand
CTGGTAATTCTTCAGTTGGGCGTTCACCCTCAGGCTGGATTGATATTACCCCTAGCGATAAAAGATTTATGCTCAATACTGGCCCCTTTCAGCTGGCAGTGGGTGATACTCAGGATATTGTGGTAGCTTATGTAGTAGCTCAGGAAAATAGTGCCGAGGGAAGTCTGGATAAATTGAAACTGACTGACGACGTTGCTCAACAAGCTTATAATGCCAATTTCTTTGTAGCCGGTCCTCCACCAGCGCCCAAAGTGACCAGCCGAATATTTGATAACAAAATCGAACTCATTATCGATCTGAAAGCGAATGGCACCTGGGATTATGATCAAGTCGATGATTTGCTGAACCGCCAGGTTTTTGAGGCAATTAAAGTCTATCAGTTTAAATCGAATAATCCTGGCGATGTGGTGGGTACCACCCCAAATTCAACGGTAATTGGGCGCTATGATCTGGATAACCAGTACGGTGCAATCTATCTTCCGCGCTCTAATGGCACCGTTGAAATCGCATGGTCTGGCTTTCAGAATATTTCCACCGATGCCGATATCGGAAACATTCGTATGGTGATTGAAAATGATGTGTTCGCCAATAATAGTCCTCTGGTTAACTTTAAAGAGTATTACTTTGCAGTTACCGCTACCAGCTTAAATTATACCTTCGCCTTTCCTTATGAAGTAACTGCGACACCCAACGACTATATTGTGTCTGGAGCGGCAGATTGGCTCGAATCAAGCCGTCAATCCGCATTTATTGCGGTCACTCCTGGAACCTCAGAATTTTCACCCTTCCCTGATTCGGCAAGTGCAGCTGAGTATACCGGGAGCAGAGCGGAATTTCATGAGGGTTTGGTTTACTATGATCTGGTGGATAAAAATGATGTTACCGGGCATGACTATAAGGTCAGTTTTTTCAGTGGCGGGAATTTATGGCGACTAACGGACTTGAATACCGACGAAATCATGCTGGATAGCATGTCTTATCAGGGCACTAGCAGCCAAGCATGGAATTTCCCCATTATTGACGGGGTGTCGGTCAGAGTAGTAAATGTCGCGGATGAACTTGACACTGTAGTAACGGTTGCTACCAATCCCTCCGATGTGTGGGTACAGGGTACCGGGCTTTACGAGGAAAATGGTCAATTTGATGGAGGGATTAACCTGGTTAAACACGAAAAACCAACCTTCAGCACCCTGGAAAAGCAGGGTTATTTTCCGGTGCGGATTCTGTTTGATACCGTCAATGTCGCCAAGGGTTATGCCTATCTCGGGGATTTTAATCAGATGAGGTTTATAAAGGATATTTTTATCGATGCTTACGATATCTCAGATCCCGATAATCCCCGCCGTTTGAATATAACCTATAAAAGTACCCCTCCTTTTGATTTTAGAATTGCCTCGAATATTGAGATCATTATCATGAAAAGCGATTATAATGAAAATAACTATTATACCGGTCCTCGTGATTCACTGTTCAATGCGGATGCTTACCTGCTGATGAATCTCAAACCAATAGCTGATTCTTTATATCAATCGGCCAAATTCGCGCTTGAAATTTTCCCCAACTTTCCTAATTCTGATGTCGATGAATTTCAATTCAACACTGCCAGCTTTTTGCAGGAAATTACCCTTGATCAACGAAAAGATCTCTTGCAAAATGTAAAAGTTGTGCCGAATCCTTACTGGGGATACAGTCAATACGAAACCAGTTATGATAATCCGCAAGTCAAATTCACTCATCTGGATCGACGAGCTACTATACGGATTTTCAATCTGGCCGGGCAATTGGTAAGAACGATTGAGAAGAATAGTGATGCGAATGAAATCTACTGGGATTTGCGGAATGATGCTGGTCTGAAAGTAGCTTCTGGTATGTACATTACCCATATTGAAGTTCCGGATGTAGGCGAAAAAGTGTTAAAATTTGCGATTATCCAACGCGAAGAGCGAATCGATCGTTATTAATTGGGAAAAGTGAATTGAGAATAAATGAGGTATCGAAAATGAAAAAGAAACTTTTTATTATGTTCATATTGCTGGGCTTGACCGGAACTTTTCTATATGCTGGGAATGAAGACAGAATTGGCACGACTAGCGGGATCCAGCTACTCATTCCGGTTGGAGCCCGCTCGGTGGCCTTAGGTGGAGGGTCTATCAGCAGTATAAATGGGGCTGAGGCTATGCACTACAATCCGGCCGGTATGTCAATGTATCCTAAATCGGAAATTCTGTTCAGCAATATGGGATACATTGCCGGTATTGATGTCAATTACCTGGCAGGAACCTTCAATGGCGGAAACATCGGAACTTTCGGTCTGTCATTTAAAAGCCTTAGCTTTGGAGAAATTGAAGAAACTACCGAGGAATTCCCGGATGGTACCGGTAATAATTATTCGCCCAGTTTTATCGTGGCCGGATTATCTTACAGTCGCCTGCTTACCGACCGGATATCTGCCGGGGTAACCGGCAAATATATTTTTGAAGGCATTATGCAAACCAGTGCCAGTACCTTTGCTCTGGATTTTGGCGTCCAATATTCTTTCAATAAAAACCTTTATCTGGGTGTAACTATGATGAATGTTGGAGGTAAGTTGAAATACTCCGGCCGAAATCTGGAAAGACAATTCCAAATTCCTGGTTCAACCTCCGATGCCGATCAGGGATACTTTGAAGGAGTCGCCTTAGCATCGGATATTCCATCAATTTTCTCTTTTGGTATATCCTATTCCATTAATATCGCCGAGCAAAATAGTTTAGAATTGAGTGGCAATTTTTCAAATTTGAATGATGCATCCGATGCGGTTTATGGCGGTTTAGAATATAGTTTCCGGGATCTCTTTTTCTTAAGGGGCGGCTATACCATGAATGCTCAGAATCAGGATAATAATATTTTCGGATATTCCCTGGGTGCGGGGATTCAATATCCTCTTGGAAATTTTAATATCGGGATAGATTATGCCTACCGCCAATTAACGGATTATTTTGATCCCAATAATATTTTCACTGTGAAGTTTGGTTTATAATTGCTATATATAATGTTGCTATAAAAATGGCTGTTTATCTAATAATAAACAGCCATTTTTATTTACAGTTCAGCTGAAAATGCAAAATGCTCTTGTCGAAGATGGTTTGTAAATTTATATTAACAAAATTTATTTCTGAATCTGAGGAAGGAGTCTTTAAAAATGAATAAAAATCATGCTGTTATGAGCCTGGTTTTGGTATCTATAATTTTGGCCGGTTGGGTGGCAAACATCCCAGCCCAGGCCATCTATAGCGGGCCGGCCTTCGGCCAAATAGCCGGAGGAGTCCAGGTTTCCACCACCCTCTTCGAAGGGATGCCGCAAAATCAACCAGAAGCTTCTGCTCAAATTTATAATCTTTACTGGGACGTACTGGAACCCCAATTATTGGATGACAGCTTTAATCGCACCCCGGCAGCCGCTCCGCTGGGAAGTAACTTGTATTATGATCCGGCAGTTTCCCTCATGCCCTTGCAAACCCTTCATGCCCCAGGGGTAGTGTTGGATTTTGAGGGCTCCCGGGATCCCGGCAATTATATTCCGCCCGATCCCCACATGGCCGCCGGTCCCAACCATGTGATTGTGGTAGATAACAGCCGCTTTATTATCTTTGATAAAAAAGGGAATCAACTTTTAACAGTCTATGCCCAATCCTGGTTTAATACCCTGATTCCCAGTTCCAATCCCTTTGACTGCCAGATCATCTACGATCATTTTGCCGGAAGATGGGTTCAGCAATGGATGACTGTCAATGAAAGCAATCAGACTTCATATTGGATGCTCTCGGTTTCCGATGACTCCGATCCTTTTGGTATCTGGTGGAACTATGCCTTACCGAATCATTTGAATGGATCGATCAATGTCTTTAACTGGGGCGATTATCCGAAATTGGGTTACGATCATCAGGCGATTTATGTAAGTGGCCGGCAATTTTCCTTTGCCGGCACCGGTTTTGCCTACTCCAAGTTGAGAATTCTCCCAAAAACTCAGCTGTATAGTCTTAGCGGTGGTCCGGTGAATTATACCGATATCTGGAATTTCCGGGATCCGAATAATCCGGGCGCCGGTGCGGTGGATGGTCCACCCATTGCCTGCCTCCATCTGGACAGTACAGACACCGCTTATCTGGTGGTGGATTCTCCTTATAATACCAGTACTTTTATTACCCTGTGGAAGATTACCAATCCCTTAAGTTCTACTCCCACCGTTACTGCGGTGAATATTCCCACCGCCCAGGCGGGAAGACCACCCAATGCCAATCAATTGGGCGGCGGTACTCCCAGAATTGACAGCGGAAGACGGGCTTACCGTACGGCGGTGTACAAGAATGGAAATATCTGGACCTCTACCGCCATTTCCGGTGGAACCGCTTTCGCATACGCTTTTGCCCGTTATGTGCGTTTGAATGCTGTGAACAATACCTTGCTGGAAGATGCAGCACTGGGCGCTAATGGCTACTATTATCTGTATCCGGCGGTAATGGTAGATGAGGATGATAACCTGGTCATGGTCTTTACCCGTTCGGCAGATAATGAGTATGCCGCTGCCGCCTTCACCGGTCGCCGGGCCAGCGATCCGGCCGGATTGGCCCCTTCAGTAGTAGTGAAAGAAGGTGAAGCGAATTATATTAAGACTTTTGGTGGAGAAAGAAATCGCTGGGGTGATTATATGGGCATTGCCCTTGATCCGGTAAATCAGAATACCATCTGGGGCTTCATTGAATATGCCGAAAGCCCGGCCAATACCTGGGGAATCTGGACTGCGGCCTTCTCCCATCATTATGCTGTTTCCGGAATTATCCGTACTGATGTCACTGGAGATCCGCTGGAATTTGCCAATCTGGAAGTGGTCGAAACCGGTTATAGATTTACCACTGATTCCACCGGTACCTTCAGTTTTGGATCAAATCAGGCCAATATCACCGTTCAGGTATCTGCCTTTGCCTATCAGGATACTTCCGTCAATGTTTCACTGACCCTTTACAGCAGTGATACTCTGGAAATTCTGATGCGGCCTGAGATCCTATCGACTATCTCCGGGCAGGTTAAAGATCTCAACGGGAATGGGATCGAAAGCCGGCTGCTCTTCTATGCCCGCGGTAATCCATATCCCGGGGTGTATGCGACCGTGTTAACCGATACTAATGGATTTTATGATCTGCAGACAATAATTGGAACTTATGACCTGGAAATTTATCCGGAATCACCATTCCCTTATGCTACCAGGGATAGTGTTGTTCTCCAGAGTTCACCCCTGACCTACGATATTCTGCTTTCACCAGCTGATATCCTGCTGGTTGATGCGGATCGGGGACAAAACTATGAGCAGTATTATACCGAAGCCTTAACTTCTTTGAACAAGACCTATCATCTGTGGGATACTCAACTGAATGGGAGCCCTGGGGCGGACGTCCGCAATTCTTTCACTGACCGATTAATGATCTGGTTTACCGGGGATAGTTCACACACTCCCCTCACTCCTACAGATCAGGTTGAGATATTGGATCACTTGCAGAGCGGAGGAAAACTGTTTTTAACCGGACAGGACATTGCCCAATATCATGCCGGAACAGCACTGCTCGATACCCTGGGAGTAGGTTTTACCCAGAACACCGCCACTACCATCGTGAAAGGTGTCACCGGGGATGTGATCTCCGGTGGTTTGATACTGATCATTTCCAGTACTGGAGGTGCCAATAATCAGACTTCCAGCGATGTCATTCAAATAAGCAATCCATCTGTATCTACTCCGATATTTTATTATGGGAATGGAACTACCCTTCCGGCCGGACTTCGTTATGTCAATCTGGCTTTCCTGTCAAAAGCAGTATTCTTCGGGTATGGATTTGAGGCCATTAATGATGCTGCCAAGAGAAGTCAGTTGCTTTCACGTATCCTCGATTACTTAGCGGAACCGGTCACTTCCATTGAAACCAGACAACTATCCGGGATTATCCCTGAACAATTCGAGTTATTGCAAAATTATCCTAATCCCTTCAATCCTGAGACCCGAATCCAATTCGCGGTGCCGGTAGTTGCTGAGGTGGAAATAACGATTTTCAATGCCCTGGGCGAGAAAGTGCGCGAACTGTCCAGGGAAAGATATTCTCCCGGTTATTATGAAGTGATCTGGAATGGCAAAGATAACCTCGGTTTACCGGTTTCCTCCGGTGTTTACTTCTATCAGATGTTCATTGCCGATAAGTTCTCGCAGGTACGAAAGCTCTTATTATTGAAATGATAAAAGGATCAGCTGTTTTAACTACAGAGCCTCAGAGATCATGCTCTGAGGCTATTGTTTTCAAGATGATAATGAATTAGTAGAGGGAAAATTTTCTGCCAGTAAAAACAGAAATAACAGTAAGATTAGTTTCTGCAGGTCAACATTATCTTGATCCTTTAATCTTCAGCCGATTTTAAAACTGCCGATGATTAAATTCTCGGTAATTTAAGTTTGTTTGAGATAAGTTTTATTGAACGAATTAACTGATTTGGGTGAATTTTTTTAAGTAAGAAATATTAAAGTTTGAGAAGGAAATTAAGCATGTTGCACCGTCTTGTCATATCCATTTTCTTGTTTATAATCGCTTCATGGAATTTTACCTATTCCCTTACCATTGCCCGGGCTACCCTGGAAGAACTGACCAGCGAATCGGAATTGATTATTTATGCCCGGGTGGCGGTCAGCGAATGCCGCTGGGAAAATGAAGCCCAGAAAACCATCAGCACTTTTGCCGATCTGGAGATTCTTGAAGTGATCAAAGGCCAGAATTCAGTAAAAGTTACGGTCAAACAACTGGGCGGTCAGATGGGTGATTGGGGTATGGTCATTTCCGGTACTCCCTACCTGCAGCGCGGCGATGAAGCCATCTTCTTCCTGGTGCCCCATGGGGAATATTATGAAATTCACTCTATTGCCCTGGGACTGTTCCGGGTTTATGAGGACGAAACCGGGTTGCAAAAGGTGGTCAATGATCTGAGCAATATTAATCTGATTGATCCTCTTACACAATCGGAAGTCACTCCCGGTGAAAAAGTACAAGCTTTTGACCTGCGCCCTTTTGTCAGTCAAATTAAATCTTATGGAATTGAAAAATAACCGTTAGCCTGTTCGTGATATCATTTATGCTTCGGTTTGAGGAGAATTTTGATGAAAAAGAGTTACTTACCGGCCATCGCGCTGCTGCTGTTATTACTGATTGGTTTCAGCTCCCTGTTTTCTTTCTCTATCTTTACCAACTCAGGCGGCTATCCCCGGAAATATCTGAATGCCAATATCCCCTTTATCTATCGGTTAAATAATACCACTCCCCCCGATTATGTCCCATCCATTGACGCCGGTGCCCAGGTATGGGAAGATGTCGTTTCTTCTTTCTGGGAATTTTCAAATGGCGGATACACCCCGGCCAACAGCGTGGTATACGACGGAATAAACCTGGTATTTTTTGATATTGAGGGAGTGAACTTTACTCCGGGGACCAATGTAATTGCTTTTTCCAGCACCTGGACTAATGGCAGTGGGGCCAGCTACCGTGCGGTTGAGTCGGATCTTATCTGGAATGCCCGGGATTATCCGCCCAGTACCACCGGAGCAGCCGGGCAACAGGATTTGCAAAGCGTTATTGCCCATGAACTTGGGCATCATTTGGGTTTGGGACATGCTGGTCCGGCTGGTGGGCCGCCGGGAGTAGGACCTTTGATCACTACCGCCACTATGTATGGATACGCCAGCGGCGGTGATACCACGAAACGTACCCTTCATATTGATGATATTGCCGGTGTGTCATCCATCTATCCGGTTTGGATTCTTCAGGGAAATGTAACCTATGCCCAGAGTGGTTTA
>MESS01000153.1:29467-30067 GCA_001771055.1 Caldithrix sp. RBG_13_44_9 | reverse complement strand
AAGCTGCTATCAGTTCACCGGCGGTCTTTGCCGCTGAGACTGACCCACCGGAATTTGGCAATAATGTATATCAAAGACCCGGATATTACCGGGACACCGTCACGGTAGCCACTGACGGTTCCTACCAGGTGGTCTGTCTGCAGCAAAATTCTGATTTGACGGCAGGGTATTTTGGCTACCAGGATCACAATGCCTCAGTCTCCTTCAACAGTCCCGGTGGGATAGGGCAAACCCAAACCCTCACGGTAGATTTTCAGTTATCCTTGAGTCCGGTTGTTACCGTCGGTGGAACCATTCTGGATTCGCTGAGTGGTTTACCGGTAGCGGCTGACATCCGGGTGATTTCTACCAGCAGTAAACCCGGCGTGCCAGCTGGATTCCTGGTGGACACCACCACCGGAATTGCCGGCGATTTCAGTTTTGATCTTCCGGCTTTCGAGGATTATGAAATAAGCATTCTGCCGGAGCCTCCTTTTATTTACCAAATCATAAAAATTGAGAATCTGTCGGTTGCCGGGATGAATTTTTCAATCAATTTACCCAAAGCCGGGTTGCTGGTGGTGAATGATGATACCAGTCCACAGTATGAGAACTACTTTA
>MESS01000153.1:28995-29351 GCA_001771055.1 Caldithrix sp. RBG_13_44_9 | reverse complement strand
GTGGCCAATGATCCTATCGGGAACGGCCTCCTCATTTCCACGGTAGGCGGTGCCGGAAATCAGACCTCGCGTGATGCACTTACCATCAACGGAAATGCTGACTCAATTATTATGTATGGTACCACTACTCCTCTGGGGATTGCCGGCATTCGGGTGGAAAATCCGGCCAAAAACTGGAAGACAGTTCTCCTGGGCTTTGGTCTGGAAGGAGTCAATAACACTTTGGGCCTCAGGGATACTTTGCTGTCACGTATTTTCCAGTGGTTTGATGTGGTAACCGGAATAGAAGAGGAGCCTTCTGCCGGAGGTATGAAGATTTCCGCGTATCATCTGGAGAAAAATTACCCCAATCCCTT
>MESS01000153.1:28771-28935 GCA_001771055.1 Caldithrix sp. RBG_13_44_9 | reverse complement strand
TGACAGGTTATGGTATTCCCCAGAGGCCAGGGCTTTTGGGGAATTTTTTTACCATATTTTCCGGACCACTGTCCTTGGCTGCCGGACAGCTGTTCGGAAAAATAAAATGAGGCAGGGCTTTGAATTATTGGGTCAATGATACGATTTTTGAAAAAATTATTGTT
>MESS01000153.1:22956-28720 GCA_001771055.1 Caldithrix sp. RBG_13_44_9 | reverse complement strand
TAATGAATTTAATAATTGACAATAGGTTATGTATTCATATCGGCTAAACAATTTTTTATCAGGACTTGTTTTTGGCATTTTGCTGATCCTGTTCAATGAAAATCCGGTCAATCCTGCGAAGGTAGCTGATTTTTATGCTACCAATCAATTATATAAAACCGGCCAATATCAGGCTGCCCTGGATAGTTTTTACCGACTTCTGAAGCTACAGCCGGGTTTACTGCAAAAAGAACCGCTTCTGCGCTTTAAGATAGGATATTCATATTTCAAGCTGGGAAATTTTAATGAATCATTGAAGGTTTTCGAAAGCAGCTCCAAAGATCTGGAAATTATTCAGGATTATTTGCTTTATTTCCAGGCTGTTTCCCATCTGCAGCTCAAAGATACTCTGTCCTTTACTTCAAAGATCAAAGCAATCCGTCGGGAGTATCCGGGTTCTCCGCTGATTCCTCTGGTCGATTCTATTAACGCTCGTTTTGCGATGCATCAGCAGCTAGCCGATTCTGCCATTTACTATCTGAATGCGATCTCTAAAAGCGGTTATTTTGATCGTGATGATATCTATCTCGATCTTCTGGATATGCAACGGTTAAAAAAAGATACCGTAGAATACCGGCGGCTAACATTTCTTTTTCTGGATAAGTATCCCTTTCATGACCGATCGGAATCAATTTATCAGGAATTGTTGATAACTTATTTCCAGAAAATTCCCATCAGGGATCTAAAAAAATTACTGGAATACCTGTTTGAAACCAGTCAGTTCCTGGCCGCCGGACAATTGCTCGAGCTTCAAAGTCCATGGGCTGAAGGATTGTATGAACAAGAGTACTTTCGCTGGATGCCGGTGGAAATTTTATTCCGCCAGGGCGAGTATCAAACGGTTCTGCAATGGTGCCAGACCGACCGTTCGAAGTTCAAGAGTCTGTCTATTTTACGGGATATGGATCTGAATATTGCCCGCTGTTATCTGCGGCTGGATAATACCGCCCAGTCAATCAAACATTATCTGGAATTCCAAAAACGATATCCCCGTGATGCTCTTTCCCCGGAAGTGCTCTGGAAAGTTGCCTGGCTTTATGAGGAGAAGGAGAATATAACTGCCGCTATCCAGATGTATCGTAACCTGGTGAATATCTATCCTCGTTACGAGTTTTACCATGAGGCTTATTTCCGGATCGGCTTAAATTATTTCCGGCTGAAAAAATTTCAACAAGCCCGATTAGCCTGGGAGGAAGCCCTGCAAAGGGTCTCTGATAGTTCCCAGAAGGATCGCATCCGCTATTGGATTGGAAAATGCTTTGAAATGGAAAAAAACTATAAGAAGCAGGGAGAAATTTATATTCAACTGGCTGAGCGTCCTATCGATACCTTTTACAATCTCAAAGCGTTCTATCTCACCAGCAATGGCAGTGATACTCATCAGAAGATCCATGAAATATTCTGGGAACTTCATGAAAATCAGCAAAGTTATCTCGCAGCTTACATTACCAAATTCAAAAAAGCCTTATTCGTAGAGGAGATTTTAGGACCCCGCTGGGGAGATCGTGAACTTCGCTCTATCACTGAGAGTTCAGCTGAATGGCAGGAATTATTCTCTTTGGGTGAATTGTATGAGAAGATGGAAAACTATGGATTCGCATATCGGCGCTTCCGCAATATTTATGACCGGCATTTTGCCAACAGCGCTCTCACTGAGATGATTCCCATTTTCAAAAAACTCTATCCGCTTTATTTTGCTGAGCAGGTAGATTCAGCTGCCACTAAATTTGCTATTCCCCAGGAATTAATCTGGAGTGTCATCAAAAAAGAAAGTGCTTTTGAATCCAAAGTGATTTCTTATGCTAATGCCTATGGACTCATGCAGCTGCTTCCCGGTACTGCTTCGCAGGTGGCTCCGCAAGTGGGGATTCCTTTTAACTCTACTGAACAGCTTTTTGACCCGGAGATCAACATTGAAATGGGCACATATTATCTGTCTTCGTTACTCCTGCGGTATGATAATAATTATGTAATGGCCTTAGCCGGTTATAATGCCGGTCCCCACCGGGTGGATCGCTGGAAAAAAACTTACGATACAGCGGATGATGATCTTTTCATGGAAAACCTTGAATTTGAACAAACCCGGGCCTATGTCAGAACCTGTCTTAAATTTTTCTGGATCTATCGAGCCATTACCCATCCGGGTGAGATACCCCCGGAGATTATCAACTATCCGGTAAAAGTCACTGACTTTCTATGAATTTTTGAAAATAATTGAATTGTTGTTAGATAATGAATTTATTATATTTATCGTTGTTTTATGGAAGGTCGATTACTATGATCAGTTCAAAAAATAAATGTTTTAAGTGGTTAATTGCCATGCTGCTGATCTATGTTTCCAGCGGCCTTGCTCAATCGGCATGGCAATATCCCCCATCACTGAAATCTGATGTGGCTTTCTGGAAGAAGGTCTTCACCGAATATCACCATAACCAGTATATCATTCATGACAGTGAGAATTTGGGAATTATCTATAAAGTAGTGACCTTTGATTCGACCTCTCGCGAAAGTCAGCGTGAAAGACAACTGGAAAAAGTCAAGAAAGAAATAGAACACATTCTCCTGCATTTGGCGAAAGAGTCCCGGGATTCACTCCAGGCCGAAACGCATCTTGAAAAATATATTCTCAGTCAGTTTGGCCAGGATGTTCATCCGGTCTTCCTGAAAAATGCCGCCAGGCAGATTCGAGCCCAACAGGGGATGCGGGATCAGTTTGCAGCCGGTTTGGCCCGGGCACTGGCCTATTTGCCTTTTATGAAAGAAATTTTCCGGCAGGCCGGCCTGCCGGAAGAATTGGCCTATCTTCCGCATATTGAATCTTCTTTTCATCCCATGGCCCGCTCGAAAGTGGGTGCAGCAGGTATGTGGCAATTTATGAAATCGACCGGCAGGTTGTATATGAAGGTTAATCAGACTCTCGATGAGAGATATGACCCATTGATTTCCACCCAGGCGGCCGCCAGATTGCTGCGCTATAATTATGAACAATTGGGGGATTGGGGTCTGGCCATCACCGCCTATAACTTCGGATTGAACGGCATGAAGAGGGCGGTGGGGATCCATGGACCAGATTATATGAAAGTCCGGGAATCTTTTAACCATCGGAAATTCAAATTTGCCTCTCGGAACTTTTATCCGGAGTTTCTGGCAGTTTTGGAAATTATGGAAAATCATCAAACCTGCTTTCCGAAAGTCGACCCCATTGTTTTACCTGCTACCATACGTTATCAACTTAAAACTGCGGTTAAATGGCCGCAACTGTCAAAAGCCCTGGGAATGGAACCTGCTGAGTTAAGCAGGATCAATCCCGCCTATTCAACCAAAGTGACCAAAGGAAGGGATGTTATCCCGGCCGGGTATTGGGTATACCTGCCTGCCGGCAGCAATTTGAGTGAATTAGAGCTTGATCTATCCGGGAAAAATAGTGTGGTTTCAGATCCGGACCTTAAAGCGGATCAAAAAAAAGCCGGATTTGTTTTAGCTGACTCCCGTCCTGTTGCTATTGCTACCGCCAAGACCGCCGCCTCGGTTAAAAATCCAGCTTCTGCTCTTTCCTATCGAAAACCGGACGTCACTTCGGATAAATCGAATTTCACTGATCAACCGTTGCCCTGGTCAGGAGAGTGGCTGACAAAAGATCCTGCTTCCTCAGAAATAGCTGATAATTTAAGGCAGGATTTGCAGCTGAAATTGAAGCTGAATAATGATTATATTCAGGTGTTTGCCAATGAAACCTTAGGTCATCTGGCGGATTGGTTAAAACTTCCGGTTTCCGATCTTCAGAATCTCAATCAGCTGGGCCGAAGAAAAACTATTTATCAGGGTCAAAAATTGATTTTAGATTTCAGGCGAGTCTCACGGGAAGAATTTTCAACCAAACGCCTGAATTATCATATGGAAATTCTTAATCGTTTCCTGGAAAGGAAAGAATTTGTAAATTGCCTCGATTATCAGGTTGATGCCGGGGAATCAGTATGGGAAATTGCCCGAAATCGTTACCAGATTCCGTTAGAAATAATCCAGTATTTTAACATAAATACTGATATTAATCGCTTATACCCGGGTGATGTTTTAAGAATTCCGATTTTTCAAACAAATAAATCACTGGAGGAGACCTTATGAAGATTAAGGAAAAAATTGAAGGCGATGTGGCAATTTTAAATGTTTCCGGTAACATGATGGGAGGCCCGGAAACCATGGCTTTGCATGAAAAAGTTAAGAGTTTGGGAGCCGATGGGATAAAAAAAGTGGTTATCGACCTAAAAGATGTCAAGTGGATGAATAGTTCAGGTCTGGGAGTATTGATGGCCTGCATGACTACGCTGAATAATTCTGGTGGAAAGTTGAAATTGGCCAGTGTCACCGAAAAAGTTAAGAGTCTTCTGGTTATTACTCAGCTGATGCGCATTTTCGATACCTATGAAAATGCGGAACGGGCGGTGGCCTCATTCTATGAAGAGCAGCATAAAAAGTGAGTGTTCCTGTAGCAGCTGGAGCATTTCCATCCCCGGGGATACTCTGAATTTCTTTCTGAAGGAAGTTTAAACTGGTCTTTTTTTGATCTCCGCCAGTTCGAATAGGCTAAAATTCCATCGTGGGGGGAGGGACCATAAACAGGTTCTCATTTTAATGGAGATTAAGCAGTTACATTCCTGGAAGGTCAGTACTGCCGAGGCCAGTAAAATTCAAATTGATCTCCGTAAAAAACTCATTCTACATTCCGAGTCTGATTTTTCAACCATTCAAACCATTGCCGCCACGGACGTTTCCTGCAATAAATTTGAGAATATATTATATACCGCAGTGGTGTTAGTGCGCTTTTCCGATCTGCAGATCATCAATGCTCTTACCAAAATCAGTTCTACCACCTTTCCTTACCTGCCGGGTTTTTTGAGCTTTCGGGAAGCTCCGGCAGTGCTGGATATTTTTAAAGAACTTTCCGATCCTCCTGAGGTGTTGATGTGTGATGGACAGGGCATCGCCCATCCCCGGGGGCTGGGATTGGCTTCCCATCTCGGATTGTTCCTTAATATACCGACCATCGGCTGTGCAAAATCAGTGTTGGTCGGTAAGTACACCAATCCCGCCCTGCTTAAAGGAAGCCATTCCCCGATGATCTATCAGGGACAAATGGTAGGAGCGGCTTTGCGCAGCCGTTCAAACGTTAAACCCGTTTTTGTTTCCTGCGGTCATAAGATCGGTCTTCAGGATTCTATTCAGCTGGTTCTTCACACGTGTAATCGGTACCGGATTCCCGAACCCCTGCGCATGGCACATCAGCTGGTTAATAAGATGCGGACCGGGAACCACAAATAAGAATTTACCTGCTGCGTTTGGCATTGTATATTTAAGCGAAAGTTTTAAGACCATATCATAGAGCACTCCATGAGCAAAAATGAACTTCAAAATTTGCAGGCCAGACTTCAACAGAAAGAACGGGAGATCTATTCCATCCAGAAAATTGGTCAGGCCTTGAGCAGTACCCTTCATCTGGATGAACTGTTGACTGTTATCATGAGGGAAATAACTCATTTAATGGATGCCGATCGCAGTACCTTATATCTGATTGATAGAAAAAAGCAGGAAATCTGGTCTAAAATTGCCTTGAAGGCAGAAGTCAAAGAGATCCGGCAGAAAATGGGAGTGGGAATTTCCGGTTTCGTGGCTGCCTCCGGCGAGAAGATCAATATTCCTGATGCCTACCAGGACTCGCGTTTTGATCCTT
>MESS01000153.1:20780-22941 GCA_001771055.1 Caldithrix sp. RBG_13_44_9 | reverse complement strand
CCGGGTACCGCACCCGTTCTATTTTATGCCTGCCGGTCTGGGAACCTGCCACTTCCCAGCAGCAGCGCGAAGTTTTGGGAGTTATTCAGGTTTTAAATAAAAGAGAAGGTCATTTTACCGCTGAAGATGAAGGAATTTTGGAAGCAGTTGCCTCGGAAGTAGCTATTGCCATCTCGAATGCCCGCTTGTACGAGCAACTGGAACAGAAATTTAAAGAAATTGACCTGCTTTATGAGTTTGAACAGCAATTGTCCAGTATATATAATTTATCCGAGTTGTTGCAAAACCTGCTGAAGGGCACAATTAAATATTTAAAATGTGAGGTTGCTGCCCTGATCTATCCGGAAAATAATCAGCCGCAGCTGTTGATAATTGAAAAGGATCGGGAGGTGGTTAAATCTGATCATGCTCCCACCGACCTGGAATTTCTGGAATTGTTGCCTCCGGACGATCCGCAATTCGATAAGGCTGCATTGCTTCTCCAAATTAATGAAAAGACCGGCTATCATTTTTCATTTTTAAAAATAATCCCTCTGCAATCAGATCAGGAAAAATTCCGGTCTGCCGTAATTTTAATTCAGCCTTCAGCCCAGGGAGGCAGTTACAGCGAGCTGGAAGATTCCCAGGTACTTAACATTATTGGTCAAAAAATCAGCCGGGCCATCGAATTACTCTCCTTGCGGCTAAAACTGTTTCGCCAGGAACGTCTTTCTGCAGTGGGACAGATGATGGGTACCATTGTACACGACCTGCGCAGCCCAATTAACAGTATTAATGGATTTTTAGAGCTGATGACCGATGCTGTCACCAGCCCGGAAGAACGTCAGGAATATTCTCAGATCATGCAGTTGGAAATACAATCAATCATGAACATGATCACCGAAATCCTTGATTTTTCAAAAGGGAAGACCAGCATCCTGCCGCGTAAAGCATCTGCGGCCGAGGTTTTAAAACGTTTCCAGCCGCAAATTGATCAACTCTTCCGGAATTCTGGCATCGCGATAAAATTAGAGAATAATTCTAAAAAGTTGATCCATATTGACATTGAAAAACTTACCCGGGTATTTTACAATATCTCCAAAAATGCCAAGGAAGCTTTAAAAAACCGGGGAAATTTTTATTTCAAAATCTATGATGCCGAAAAAGAAGTGATCTTTGAACTCAAAGATGATGGCCCAGGAATCCCGGAGGAAATCAGAGGTCAGTTGTTTGACTCATTTGTGACCAGCGGTAAGGAAAGTGGGACTGGCTTGGGTCTGGCCATCGTGAAAAAAATTATTGATGAACATCACGGGAAAATTGAAATATCCACTGCCAAAGGACAGGGCACCACCTTTTTTATAAGAATACCGGAATTTAAGAAAGAGGAATAAAAATATTGAGATTCAGACTGCCTTCATTAATTCAAGTGAATAGTATCTGGACTATTCACTTGGCTATTAAGACAGAGATCTATTGGTCAATATTTTATTTCTGTTTGATTTCCTTTTCCCTGAATTGCCAGGGAAACAATCACCGGCAAAAGAATCCAATAACAGATGAGTATAAACAGATGCGTTTAAAAATGGTGGAGTACCAGATTGAATCCCGGGGAGTGCAGGATCAGAGAGTACTGAAGTCCATGAGAGAGGTTCCGCGGCATTTGTTTGTTCCTGAGTACTTGCAGGACCAGGCCTACAATGATGAACCATTGCCTATCGGATCAGGACAAACTATTTCCCAACCGTATATTGTTGCTTATATGACGGAACAGATTCAACTGCAGGGAAAAGAGCGGGTACTGGAAATTGGGACTGGCAGCGGATATCAGGCGGCTATTCTGGCAGAACTGGTGGATACCGTTTACACCATTGAAATTATTCCTGAACTTTCTAACCAGGCTCAGCAGGTTCTTAAAAAAATGGGATATACTAACATTCAGTTCATGATTGGAAATGGATATTATGGCTGGCCGGAACATGCGCCTTTCGATGCCATCATCGTTACCGCTGCCCCGGAGGAAATTCCTGAACCGCTGATTCAGCAGCTGAAAGTGGGTGGCCGGATGATCATTCCGGTGGGGGATTTTTTTCAGGAACTCTATCTGATCCGGAAAGAGGAGTCAGGTTTAAAGAAAGAGCGAAAGCTCCCGGTTCGTTTTGTACCCCTGCAGGGTGAACCT
>MESS01000153.1:20252-20731 GCA_001771055.1 Caldithrix sp. RBG_13_44_9 | reverse complement strand
TTGATAGGATAGGCAGGATCATAATTTTTTTAGGAAAAGGATTAATTCGAATATATGCAGGAACAACTGATTCAGGAAATTCACGCAATTCTGGGTCCGTCTTTTCAACTGGATGAACGCTCCCGCCAGCGAAAATCGCTGGTTTTTCGAACCCGGATGAGCCTGGTTAGCGATAATGAGATCAGCGCGATCATTGCCGAATTGTTACGGCGGGGATTTTTCCCTCGGATCTATCAGGCAGATCAGGAATATTTGATCAGCGTCTCAACCATCCCGGAATACCGACTGAAGTCGAGAATCTGGCTTCATGTTTTACTGTTCCTGGTCACAGTCTTTTCAACCATGATGGCCGGGGCTGGACTGTTGCAGAAAGACTATTTCAGTGATTTGAGAAATATTTTCTATGGCTGGCAGTACTCCCTGGCAATTCTCTGCATTCTCACCGTACATGAATTCGGTCATTATTTTGCGGCCCGTTA
>MESS01000153.1:20062-20193 GCA_001771055.1 Caldithrix sp. RBG_13_44_9 | reverse complement strand
GGAATTAATATTGTATTGGGAAAGTCCTTATTATTTGCCTTTTTTAATGATATTTTATCCGATGGACGATTACCGATGAATGAAATTTATCATTTTCCTTTCCTTTTTGCCGGCTGGATAGGATTATTGAT
>MESS01000153.1:16114-20047 GCA_001771055.1 Caldithrix sp. RBG_13_44_9 | reverse complement strand
AATTCCCATTGGTCAACTGGATGGAGGACACATCATCTATGCCCTGGTAGGTAAAAGAGCCCGCCTGCTGGGGATTTCGGCCTTCATATTACTGCTTCTGCTGAATGTAATCCTTATTCTCAGATATTTTTCTTTTATCTGGGTCTTATGGGTAATCTTGATCTTTTTTATTATAGGTTTTCGGCATCCTCCTACTCTCAATGATAATCAGATCCTCAACCTGCCAAGAACCTTAATCGGCTGGTTCTGCCTTTTCCTCTTTATTCTTTGTTTCCCACCCCTTCCCTTATATATTAAATAAGTCTTAATAGCTGCAAATAAATTTAAGTATGATCCTCTATGATTTATCCGCTGCTTGGATTTTCCCTATTACTATTGTTCTTTGCCGTTCTCATCTGGCTGCGCAAAGTTCAGTATGACGGTATTCATAGAAATTTTTTAAATTTAGTTGATCATTACGGTGGCCGCATTGTCCGACCAGGATTTGCCAGCCGGCCTAAATACTCGGGTCAATTTAAAGATTTCCCGATAACCGTATCTTTCTCAACTGAAAAGAAGAATGAAGGAAAATCCCGGCAATTCTATGTCTCTGTTTTTCTACAGTCTCCGGGAAAATTGAATTACACCATCATGTCTAAAAACTGGTTGAGTGAACCACAACTTCAGGCACTGTCCGGCAGATTTATTCACTGGCTGCGCGATCGGGAGTATGTAGTGGAGGTTACTGATAAAAAATTACTCAGAAAACTTGATGTCAGGCTCATCGAGGAGATCTTAAGCCGGCTTCATCCCTTTGCCTATGTCCTGGTGTCAAAAAGGGGATTAATATTAGAGAAACTTTCACATAATTTATTGCAGGATACTGAGGAGGAATATCTGCTGCCGCTGTTTGAGGGAATGTATACCCTGAGCAATCTGACCGCTCGCAGACGGATCTCATCCTGAGTTAGCGCAGCAGTTTACTGACCGATCTTTTTTTATTGATGTTGTATATCACTCTGGCAAATAATGGTGCCACACTTACTTCTTCATACCACTCAGTGTTCTGAACGAAAGCTTCACCCCAGAAAACCGCATCAGTTCCCACTACTAATTTGATGATACCGTCACGGTAGGCTTTTTCAATTTTCTCTACCGCGTTGCCGTTAAAAAAAGGCAGGCTCACTGCTGCATAAATATCTTTAGCTCCTTTTTCTTTCAACAATGCTGCAGCATGAAGCATGGTGCCGCCGGTGGCAATCATGTCATCAACTATCAGGATATTACGGCCTTTTACATCGCCCACCAGCCGCATACTTTCAATTTGACCCGGTTTACTGTAGTCTCTGGCTTTGTCAACAATCGCGAAACTGGTCCCGATCCGTTTGGAATAGTGCCGGGCTTTCTCAGCACTTCCTACATCCGGGCCGGTCACTACTAAATTTTTAATATCCAGTTTCAGCTGGTGAATGAGATAATCGACGATTTCCCCGGAAGCATGCATATCCT
This sequence comes from Caldithrix sp. RBG_13_44_9, assembly GCA_001771055.1. GTDB lineage: Bacteria > Calditrichota > Calditrichia > RBG-13-44-9 > RBG-13-44-9 > RQOF01. The sequence continues at coordinate 18,559 of MESS01000153.1, read as the reverse complement.
CCAGTTTGGTATAGTTAAAGAATCCCTGGATCGCCTCAGCATGGATATCCAGCGTGAGCACTCGCTGTGCTCCTACATTTTCCAGCAGCTGCGCCACAATTTTGGCGCTTATGGCTTCGCGGGTTTTTCTTCGCTCCTGGCGGGAATAGGGAAATTGCGGGATTACGGCGGTAATATGATCCGGATCAGATTGATAAGCGGCATGAATAGCCGTTACCAGGGCCATCAGATTATCATTAACTGACCGCTCGCTCAAGGGATCATCAATGCACTGGATGATATAGAAATCATCACCCCGGATAAATTCGTTGATAACAAATTTAACTTCACCATTAGGGAATACAATTTCCTGGGTATCCTTCAGACCATAGGTGGTCTCATCCCCTTCTTTTTTAGCGATCCGCCTGAGTTCTGTCATCACCCGATCTGCGAAGCTCTTACCTGAATTACAGGCCGCAATCGATAAGGCGCCTCTGCTTTCTAATGGATTGAGTTGCATGATTCTTCCTCTATCATTTTTTAAGCGGGAAATGATTTTTAACAATTTTAAGAATCTCTGGATGAACCTGCCGGTTGCCGGCAATGATAAAACCGGAGGATAAATAATGATCCTCTCCCCAAAAATCACTCACCATCCCGTTGGCCTCGTTGATGATAAGACTTCCGGCAGCCATATCCCAGCGACTGAGTCCCAGTTCCCAAAATCCCTCATATCTGCCCATGGCAGTATAGCAGAGATCAATCGCGGCCGATCCGCACCGACGCATTCCGCTGCATTCAATAAATATTTCTTCGAAGCAAAGCAGATAGATCGGTAAATAACGTTTCGCTTTGAAAGGAAAACCGGTGGCGATCAGAGCTTGTGATATTGTTTTGGTATTTACCTCAATCCGGCGGTTGTTGCAATAAGCTCCCTGGCCTTTTTCCGCTATAAAAAGTTCATCGTGAACCGGATCATAAACCACCCCTGTCAATATTTCACCTTTTCGTTCCAGAGCAATCGAGACACTGAAAATGGGAATATCCTGAATAAAATTTTTCGTTCCATCCAGTGGATCGATGATCCATCGGTAGTCGTTTTCCTGGGTACGACGGGTTCCTTCTTCAGCCAGTATTTTATGGGAAGGGAAATGGCTGAGAATCCTATCGACGATCATTTTCTCGGAATGCTGATCCACATAGGTCACAAAATCATTGAGTGCTTTTACATCAATTTGTTCCGGTGATAACTTTCCCCGCTGGGATATCAGATATTTTCCCGCTTCCCTGGCAGCTTCGATGGCAACTGTGCTAAATTCTTTCAAAATGTTTTTCCTGTAGGCCTCTTAACTAAAAATCAGACTGCCGTTAAATTTTTATTTTCCCGAACTCTTGTAATTTGGAAATAACCAGTTTACGGATCTCTTCCAACCGTTCCTGGGTTTTGGCTTCAAATCTCACCACCAGCACCGGTTGGGTATTGGAAGCCCGTACCAATCCCCAGCCGTCTCCAAAAAGTATCCTGACTCCGTCCACATCAATCACTTCATAATTTTTCTTAAAAAACTGGGTGGCCTTTTTGGAAATCTCGAATTTTTCCTGGTCAGAACCAACTTCTAGTCTGATTTCCGGAGTGGTGAAATATTTGGGAATATCGGACAGCAATTCGGAAGCTTTTTTCCCTTCTTTGGCCAGTAATTCTATCAGCCGGGCGGAAGCATAAATAGCATCATCATAACCATGATATCGGTCCGCAAAGAATAAATGACCACTCATCTCTCCGCCAATAATGGCGCCGGTCTCTTTCATCTTTTTCTTAAGCAGGCTGTGGCCGGTTTTCCACATGATAGGTTCACCGCCTGCTGCTTCAATAGCTTCCGGCAGGGCTTGCGAGCACTTGACCTCGAAGATAATTTTCTGACCTTTTTTCTCTTTCAAAACATCTCTGGCAAATAAGATCAATAAACGATCACCCCAGATAATCTCACCCCGGTCGTCAATCACCCCGATGCGATCGGCATCCCCGTCAAATGCAATTCCCACATCGGCCTTTAACTTCAGAACCTGTTCCCGCAAATCCGTGATATATTCTTCGATGGTGGGATCCGGATGATGATTGGGGAAAGTTCCATCTGGATCACAATACATGAAATAAGCATTTACCCCCAGTGCCTTCATTAGATCTTCGATGACCAGGGAAGCGGCACCATTACCGCAATCGAACACTACTTTTACTTTACCCTTGAATGAAATTCTTTTAGCGATATCCTTGATATAATCTGACAGGATATTGACTTTTTTGACCTTCCCTGATCCGTCGAGAAAGTCTTCTTTTTCGATGATTTCTCGCAATTTTTGAATGTCTTTTCCATAAATACTGCTCTGTCCCACTGACATCTTGAATCCGTTGAATTCCGGCGGGTTGTGGCTGCCGGTAATCATAACCCCGCCATCCACCGCCAACTT
>MESS01000153.1:9799-16107 GCA_001771055.1 Caldithrix sp. RBG_13_44_9 | reverse complement strand
GAAAAGTATTGAACCGGGGTAGGTCCCACTCCAAGGTCCACTACATCAACTCCGGAAGAGGTCAATCCCTTGATAAGGGAGGTCCGGAACCGTTCGGTAGATAATCTCACATCTCCGCCTACCGATACTTTCTTCCCTCCCTGTCTCTGCAGATAGGTCCCAAATGCTTTCCCGATGAGTTCCACCACTCGTTCGGTAAGGTCAATCTCTACCACCCCGCGGATGTCATATTCTCGAAAAATATAAGGATTTATAGCTGCCATGTTTTCTCCACCAATTACCTTCCTGGTAAAAATCTTCAGGCGACAAATTTAAGGCTTGCAGCTAAATTTTTCAAGGTATTTATAGGAAGAGGCTGTAAGTATAGTTTAAATATACTGATAGAGGAAGTTATCGCCTGGCCGAGGTTCCTTTTTTCAGAGTAAATTTGTCCACCTGATCAATTTCTGAAAAATTATTAAAATTTATTAAGAAGTTGCGATCCCGAAATTATATTTATTGAATTTATTAAAGATTACTCTGGCATATTTAAGGATGCAATGCTGATCCGAGCTATCTATCGAATGTATAAGTCATCTTTCTCAGGATTGCCTTTAGCCATCTGGATGCTCTCCCTGGTAGTTTTCGTGAATCGCAGTGGATCAATGGTCCTGTTCTTTCTTTCTCTCTATTTTACCAGAGAGCTCCAGCTACCGGTAGCCATGGCGGGAAAGCTAATCAGTATTTATGGAATCGGATCACTGTTCGGATCGTTCCTGGGCGGGGAATTAAGCGATAAATTTGGAGCGGTCAGGATCCAATTGCTGAGTTTGGTTACCACCGCAATAGGGTTTATTCTTTTAAGTGCTATGCATACTATTATCCATATTGCTGTTATTCTGTTTTTTTTAGCTATTTTTTCTGAATCTTTCCGTCCAGCCAATGCGACGGCAATCGCCGAGAATTGTCCACCTCTGCTCCGGCCGCGTGCCTTCGCTCTCAATAGATTAGCCATAAATCTGGGCGTCAGTATCGGTCCGGCAGTAGGAGGCTTGATGGCATCCCGGGATTACCATTACCTTTTCTGGATAGATGGCCTTACCTGCCTGGCAGCTGCAATGTTATTGATATTTTATTTCAGAAAATTACCTGTTTTTACAGCCGCCCATAGCTCGATAAAACAGGAAAAGAAAAAAAACAGGATCCGGGAAGACCGGATATTTCTCAGGATATTGCTGTTGGTTTTTGCTTGTGGACTTATTTTTGTCCAGCTGTTTAATACCTGGCCCATCTATCTGCGGGAAATTTATGGAATTGAAGAAAAATATATCGGTCTGATGCTGACGTTTAATGCTTTACTGGTGGTTATTTTTGAGATGCCGCTGGTGCATAAGATTCAAAAATATGATCATTTAAAAATGATTGCCCTGGGTTCCTTATTATTGGGTCTGGGATTTGCCCTTTTACCGCTCAGTACCATGACCGTCTTTGCAGCTTTTACCGTGATGATTTGGTCGGTAGGGGAGATGCTGGTATTTCCCTTGTTGACCAGCTATATAGCGAATCGAGCTGATGATGCGGCCAGAGGAAAATATTTGGGTTTATATAATCTATCGTTTTCTCTGGCAATGTTTATCGGTCCGGCAGCTGGCGCAGGATTATATGATCAGGTAAGCCCTACGGTGCTTTGGATCTTTTGCGGTATTACTGGAATTATCACTTTTTTTGGTTTTCACCTGATCCGTCACATCCGTGTAAAAACAGTAAACACCGATCATTATTAAATTGTTTAATAAAAAATCGCCTGCCTGAATGTTAACCGAGTTATTGACTTTTTGATCAATACCGAAAAGAAATATTTACCATAATATTCTGGGAGGTGATTTCCTCCGCTGTTCCTTCAGGGGACAACTCTCCATAGGTGGTCTGCTTCCAGAATCCTAACATATAAGCCAAATCGATCTGGAATATCCGGTCAACCAGAATCCCATACCCTAAGGTAACGTATTTCCGGTCATAGTCTTCCGATAAATTTTTCTCGGGACACGGATCATAGATCAAGCCGGCCCTGAATTGCGAAGCGATAATTGGAAGACTCAATTCTCCGCCCAGCCTCAATTTAAAAGTTTCCCGATATTCGGAATCGAAATATCGATTTAAGGAAGTCAACTCACCTGATTCAAATTCCAGTTGAGTCCAGTCAATATATTCGATACTTTCGGAAAGCAGAATATTTCTTAACTGAAGGGCTAATCCGCCTGAGAACCGGAAGGGAATTTTGACATCATATTCATAGGTTCCGGTGTTGTCCTGATCAGATTCATCGAAAGTCTCTTCAAAACCATCATCAAACAGTAAATTACTGTCTAAAAGATAGTCTTCTTTCACGTTTATTTTTTGCGGAATTTCCATCCCTAAACCTACTCTGATAAATCGACTGAAATGGAAGAGGGATCCCAGTCTCATCTTGAATGAAGAATATTTTGATGATAAGATTCGTTCCTCATAATATTCATTAAAATCTGCCGGATAAATCTGAAAATTATTCAGGTTATCAAGTTGGGTGAATTCATCATAATAATCGCTTGATCCGCTGCCGAAAATAAGGGAAGCTCCCACCGAAATATTTGGGGATACATCTATCGCGCCGGAAGCCGACCATTCCTCAAGGGCTCCTTCATCAGTTACAAAACCTTCTTTTTGAACCGGTTCTCCAAAAAAATCATAAACATCTTCCGGATTGTTTGGATCAACTCCGCTGAAAGACAGTCTGTTTGATCCCTCTGCCGGCCCCTGGCTCGATAAACCAGAGAATTTATTTACATATTCAAAATCTTTATATTTCTGGTATCCTAAGGCAAAAACCAGACTCCCCTGATAGGTGGGAACTGGAAAGACAAGACCAATAGAATTGAATTTGGTAGTGGTATTGGTAGCCGCAGAAACAGATTCCTGATAAGTAATATCATTGGAAAATCTGAGATGGGATATCCCCAGCCAGAATTCCATACGCCGGATTTGTGCCAGACCTGCCGGATTCCAATAGACTGCGGAATAATCATCAGCTATTGCCTGATAAGCTCCACCCATCCCGATTGACCGGGCTCCAAAACCAATTTGCTGATCAGTTATTCTTACCGCATCGTAAGTATTCTGGGAAAAAATATTGGTAGTAAGATGTATCAGCAAAAAAATTAAGGTGAGAGGTAATGGTTTCATTTTCTCAGCAACTCCCTGGATAAAATATATTTCATATTCGTCAATTAATTGTTTTGATTTGTAAATCTTGACTTACCCCAAAGTTCTATTTCGGTCACTGGATATTTAATTATTAAATATTTTGATCGGTTTCGCATAAACATTGTCGCTTGTTAAAATTTAAATTGTAATTTATTCACTGAGTTTTATTCATCTATCTGGAACTAACCGTTTAAGATTTGTACTTGTTCCAGGTTTTTATTATTTGTCCATATTATAAGAAACCGGATAGTAACTTATCCTTACCATCCGGTTTAAAAAAATCTAGATGAACTGCAATATAAGTCCAGTTATTTCCTGGTAGTAGATCGTGAACCGCTGCCACTGGAACCGTTGTTATTTGAACCACTGCTCGAACTCCGGCCACTGCTGCTTGAACCTGAGCTGGAGGAACTTCCCTGATTGGTTGACCTGACAGAAGAACCAGAACTGCTGCCTCGGGAACTTCCGCTTGATTTACCTGAACTACTGCTGCTTCCCGATTTGCTTTTAGGTGAATATGAACCGGATTGATTTCGTTTGGAAGTTCTTCCCTGTGTAGAGGTTCCTTTGCCAGCTCTGCTTGAAGCGGATTCCTGTCTTTTCACGGATCTCTGGGTAGAAATATTCTGATTTCCAGTATTTGAAGTGGCTGAATTGGTCTTAGTGGAGCCAGTATTCCGGTGAACGATCCGGCTGGAGGATGAAGATTCACTCCTCGTTCCACTCACATAAATGGGTGTTTGATTCTCGCTGACTGACCTGCGGTTGCTTCCCGCTAATTGCTTTTCAGTTCTGGAAGTTCCTCTGGCAATCTGCCGGATAGGCTCATTGCTGCGCCGATCCCAGGATCGTTTCTGATAGTTCTTATAGGAATGATCATACCCGGATGGATAATAAGGATACCAGTAATAAGGGTAAGGATAATACCAGCTGTAGGGCGAAACGACCGGATAACAACATGGCCCCCAACCGCCCCCGGGATACCAGTAAGGATCCCACCAGTAATTTGAAAATCCTACATAAAATCCCCATCGGGTTGAATAACTCCCATACCAGGGATCATAATACCAGGGATCATAATAATATGGATCACTGTAGTGATAATAGTGATGAACAACGATTTCCTGATCTGCCATTACCGTATCCGGCAAATAAAACTCTTCATCACTGTAATAATTCGGATTGGTTTCTGTGATCGGTTTTGGTGCCTGTAATTGAGTGTAGCAACTGACAAGCAGGTTTGAAAGCAAAAAAAGAATCGGGATGATAAAATGGATTTTCTTCATTTTTTATCCCCTTTCTCTTGAATACTCCAATTGAACGGAACCAAATGCTGAGAGTTCCGTTGCCGGCATATTAGAATCTTTCATATCAAAAATCAATGAATTTATTATTTTAATTTTGCTTTTGTGAGCTGTGAGAAAAGACACCTGGACTGTTCATTTTCTTTGTTTTATTAGCTGAGATAGGACCGAAAACAATGGACTGAACTTCAAATTTATTCGATTAAAAGTGGACACTCCTGAAATTAAACCATAAGTTATTCACTTTTGACTGAATCATTCGATAATTATTAGTAGTGAATTTTGGATGAGTCAAGACCGGCAGGTCAACTACTGCAAGGTCTCCAGTTGTCTTTTGAAGAATTATCCGGTTTTAAAGCAACTGGAAATGTTAGGTTGGCAGAACTTTTCGCCGCTACAATGGTTTAATCTTGCTTAGAAGAAAGATAAAATGTAAATTGGGCGAGGCTTGAACATAACGAGGTTTCAGAAATATGCTGGGGTTTTCGATGAGGAATAATTTTACAAGTCGGGTACAGAAAGTTATCCGCTACTCCAAGGAAGAAGCGATGCGTCTGGGTCATGATTATATTGGAACTGAGCATCTTTTCTTGGGAATAATCAAGGAAGGCGAGGGAATTGCCATAAAAATTCTAAAAAATCTGGGTGTTGATATAGAAAAACTCAAACAACGCTTAGAAGAAGCTTCAGGTCCTGCCGGGGGAATGATGACCCTGGGTAATCTGCCGCTTTCCAAACGGGCAGAAAAGGTTCTGAAGGTTACCTATCTGGAAGCAAAAAATTTCAAATCCGATATCATTGGCACCGAGCATCTCCTGCTATCATTGCTGAAGGAGAAAGAGGGATTAGCCGCTCAGGTGATGATGAGTTGTAACATCGATTATAATGTTGTTTATAATGAACTTAAGAATATATTGGAAGGAAAAGCCACTACTCCCCACGGAACCCCGGCTGCTAAAACAGCTCCCCAGAAATTAAAGACCCCGGCTCTGGACCATTTTGGCAGAGATCTCACCCAGCTGGCTTCCCAGGGCAAATTGGATCCGATCATCGGACGGGATAAGATTATTGAAAGGGTAGCGCAAATTCTCAGCCGGCGGAAGAAAAATAATCCGGCCTTGATTGGTGAACCCGGTGTTGGTAAAACCGCTATTGCTGAAGGCCTGGCCCTGCGAATATTCAATCGTAAAGTACCGCGAGTTCTTCATAATAAACGGATCGTCGCGCTGGATATGGGAAGCATCGTCGCTGGAACGAAATACCGCGGCCAGTTTGAGGAACGGATGAAAGCCATCATGAGCGAACTGGAAAAATCTGAAGATGTTATCCTGTTCATTGATGAGCTTCATACGATCGTGGGTGCCGGTGGTGCTTCCGGCTCATTGGACGCTTCGAATATGTTCAAGCCTGCCCTGGCCCGCGGGGAGTTGCAGTGCGTAGGTGCTACCACTCTTGATGAATATCGTATGTATGTGGAAAAAGATGGTGCACTGGAGCGGCGTTTCCAGAAAGTGATGATTGAACCGACCACCCCCGAAGAAACCCTGGAGATTTTGCGCTGTATCAAAATGAAATATGAAGAACACCATAATGTCCGTTATACCGATGAAGCATTGCTGGCTACCATCCGATTATGTGAAAGATACATTACTGATAAAAATTTTCCTGATAAAGCTATAGATGTACTGGATGAGACTGGTTCCCGGGTACACATTTCCAGTATCGTGGTGCCCAAGGAAATATTGGATCTGGAGCAACGCATTGAAAAGGTGCGTCAAGAAAAAG
>MESS01000153.1:5424-9781 GCA_001771055.1 Caldithrix sp. RBG_13_44_9 | reverse complement strand
AGGATTTTGAAAAGGCCGCCAAATTGCGTGATGTAGAAAGACGGCTGCAGGAAGAATTGCAGTTTGAAAGAAATAAATGGGAACGTGAGGAAGAAAGCAAGCCGGGTAACGTCTCAGAAGAAGATATTGCAGAAGTAGTTTCAATGATGACCGGGATTCCGGTGCGGAGAGTTGCTAAAAGCGAATCAGCCAAACTCATGGAAATCGAAGATTCGTTGGTGAAAAATGTGGTAGGACAGGACGAGGCCATTAATACCATCTCCAAAGCCATCCGCAGATCACGTACCGGACTGAAGGACCCTAACCGTCCCATTGGTTCATTTATGTTTCTTGGGCCCACCGGAGTAGGAAAAACTCATCTGGCCAAAGTACTGACGGAGTATCTTTTTGAACGGAAAGATGCGCTTATCCGAATTGATATGTCGGAATATATGGAAAAATTTTCGGTTTCTAGATTAGTTGGCTCTCCCCCTGGTTATGTTGGTTATGAAGAAGGTGGACAGTTAACCGAAAAAGTCCGACGCCATCCCTATGCGGTGATTTTGTTTGATGAACTCGAAAAAGCCCATCCGGATGTATTTAACATCCTGCTGCAGGTTTTGGATGAAGGGCAGCTTACCGATAGCCTGGGAAGAAAGGTTGATTTTCGGAATACTATTTTGATTATGACCTCCAATGTCGGAACCCGCGAAATTAAGAAAAATATTACTATCGGTTTTTCACAAAGGGATGAGGATTCAGACCATAATGTCATGCGGGAAAAAATTACCCAGGAGCTAAAAAGGCTCTTCAATCCGGAATTCCTCAATCGGCTGGATGATTTTATCTTTTTCCGTAAATTAACCAAGAAAGAAATTGTCAAGATAGTGGATCTGCTGATAGAAGAAATCGGCCTGCGGCTGCTGGAACGTAATATTACTCTCGAATTGAGCGACAGCGCCAAAGAATTTATCGCCGATCAGGGTTATAATCCCATCCTCGGTGCCAGACCCCTGAAAAGAGCTATCCAAAAATATATTGAAGATCCCTTGGCCGATGAAATTTTAAAGGAAAAGTTTGCCGATGGTTCGGTAATTAAAATAAAAATGAAAAATAAAAAAGAACTTACTTTCCAATTGGTAGAAAAAGGAAAAAATATTAATGTGAATTAGGATTGTTCGAATAGCGATTCTTTACCCTGGCCCGGATCATATGAAGATCCGGGCTTTTTTTTTAGATTGAAATAGCATATATTATCTCCGGAGTTAAATCCCGAATAATTACTCTAAGATTGAAAGACGTACCGTCTCAATCATGAAAGATTATCTTTCGCGATATCCGTTGGTATTTATTTTTTGCTGTTTTGCGGCTGGCATCTGGTTGCAGGACAGGCTTGGTTTTTCACTCCTCTTCCTGTTATCATTGTTTTTTCTGATCTTGATTTTATTGGTAATTTTTTCTAGGTCCAAAATACTGCCAATTTTTTTAGGCCTGACGTTCCTCAATATGGGACAACTGAGCATTATTTTCTGGCAGCACATACATCTGGAACATTTTATTGTCGCTTATTTTCCGCTTGAAAAAGTAAATGCCCGAGGTGAACTGTTCGATCCTCCGGAAAAAGACCGAAAAACCGGGGTAATTATTATCGATCATATTTATGTTGCGAATGATACTATTAAAATACAAAAAAAATTCATTTTTAAATTTCCAAAAGATTTTCCTGAAATGCTGCCGGGAGATATACTGATTTTTCAAAATGTTTCCCTTTCTCACCTTGATAAAAGCCGGAATCCCGGACAGTTTGATTTCTCTACCTACCTGCGAATGCAAGGTGTCATCGGTCAGATAATCAGTACCGACTTCAGTAATATCGAATTCATTCCGTTATCAAGGTTGTTTTCAATCAGGCGTTCAATTTTTTTAATGCGGCAGACAATTGATCGGCAATTCTATCGCTTTATGGATGAACGGATTGCCGGATTTTTGTCAGCTATTCTATTGGGTAAAAAGGAGGGGATTCAGCCGGATATTATGCTGGATTTCCAAAGGGGTGGTGTAGCACATGTCATCGCCATCAGTGGACTGAATGTGGGTTTTATAGTGTTTATTCTCCTGATCGTCTTGTCATTTTTTCCTATTTCCTTCCGCTTGCAGAATGTGGCAGCGATTTTTTTGTTGGTCATCCATATGTTGCTCACCGGGGCTAATCCTCCGGTTGTCCGTGCCACCATAATGATTATCATTTATTTGCTTGGCATTATTCTGCAGCGAAAACCGGAAGTTTATAATACTCTTTTCTTTGCTGGATTCCTCTTCTTGCTTTATCATCCGCAGGATCTGTATTCATTGAGTTTTCAGTTCTCATTTCTCGCTGTTTTGACCATGCTTCTGTTCTATGAAAAATTTAAACCTCTGGAGAAAAAAATCTCGGAAAAGCTTCCTGAAGGGAAGTTTTTTAGAAAAATTATCCTCGCTGGGGTGCAGCTGTTTCTGGTTTCCCTGGCAGCCCAGATAGGTACAATTCCCCTGACGGCCATCCATTTTAAACAGCTGCCAATAATTTCTCTGGTTTTGAATTTGATTGTCATTCCCTTACTGGGATTCATTACTCCCATTGGCTTTATCATCTTGTTCTCTGCTCTATTCTCAATGAACCTCGCCCGGATAGTGAGTTATTTTCTATCTTTTATTGTGGTAATCCTTTTTAAAGTGGTTCACCTGGCGGCTAATTTTCCAGGTGCTTATATCCGTATTCTGGCGTTCGATGAATTGGCATTTTTTATTTATCTCACCATCATTATGATTCTGTTTTCGTTCACCTCCGGCAGAATTGCTTATTTCCGGAAGGTCTTTATTGCAGTGGCAGTAATTCTGATCCTGTGGAAAATTGCTCCCTCCACTCATCAGCCTCAACTCTTAATGATGGATGTGGGACAGGGAGAATCAACTCTGCTGATAACTCCAACTGCAAAAAAAGTTCTTTTTGATGCCGGATCGGCTAGTGATTACTGGGACAGCGGGACAAAGGTCATTTATCCAGTCTTATTGGAATTGGGTATCTCGAGATTAGACAAAGTGATTCTCAGCCATCCCCATTCAGATCATGTAGGAGGAATTTTCTCGCTCTTAAATAATGTTACTATAGATTCAATCTTTCTGCCTGATGTTAAAATCCAGTACTTCTGGCAAGACAGCCTGCTGACAAGATTTCGAAGGAAGGGTATTCCATATCGATTCATTCAAATGGGGGATCAGATCAAAATTGATCCTGTAAGCCGGATTTACATTTTGGCACCGACTGGAGATCAACTACAACCACCGGATGCTTCTGGTAAATCCCTGAACAACACCTCTTTAGTTTCGCTGGTCAACATTTCCGGAACAACCGTTTTATTTACCGGAGATACCGAAAGTGATGTGGAAAAAGATCTTCTCATCTGGAATACATTTCTCAAAGCAGACATCTTGAAAGTGGGACATCATGGCAGTATTACCTCTTCGTCTTATCCATTTTTGCATAAAATCAGCCCGCAAATCGCGCTGATTCCAGTTGGAAAGGATAATAAATTTGATCACCCGTCACCGGAGGTCCTGCAACGCCTGAATAAACTAAATATTCCTTACTACCGGACGGATTTACAGGGAGCAATCTGGTTGATTAGGACCCAGCCAGCCTGGGAAGTGAGAAATTGGGACTGATAGGTAATTTAGCTTCCAAATATTACTGGTAATCTTCTATCTCGAGCATAATAAATTATCAATCTGATTTGTTTTGAGAGAACATCATTCCGTTTTAGGACTTAGCTCTGAATAAGTAGAACATATTCCCTCAAAATCTAAATTTCATAATTCTTGAATATTATATTTAGAATTTATTATATTTTTTTCGAGTTATCTGAAAAATGGTTTTACAGTATAGTTTATTTCATTCCAATGATAAAAGAAGGAGACCTTCATGCGTTATGTTAAACACTATGGTACCTGGGGATATATCCTCCACAGGCTATCGGGCTTAGCACTCACCGGTTATATTCTCATTCATATCTATCTGGTGAGCGGCTTGCATAATCGTCCTGCCTGGCAGCATGAGATGGAAATTTTCCGGAATCCGTTCTTGATGGTTCTGGAATGGTGTTTGTTTAGCGTGGTTATTTATCATTCGCTAAATGGGGCCCGGATTTTTATCATCGATTATTTCAATGGAGCAAGATACCAGAAACAGCTGCTTACGGCGGTATTGGTGTTAAGCTTCGTATTTTTTGCCGGCATGGGCGCAATTATGTTTCTTTAACAATATTTGAATTAAAAGGAGATATTTATGGCCTATAAATTTGAAGGGTCGAGTACTTCAGGAACTTTTGGATGGTTTTTTCAA
>MESS01000153.1:1180-5361 GCA_001771055.1 Caldithrix sp. RBG_13_44_9 | reverse complement strand
TGGGATTCCGGTCATGACTGGAATACTATCATCCAGAGATTATCCAATCCGTACATGAGAGTATTTTATTTAGTGTTTGTCAGCTTGGGATTATACCATGGATTAAATGGAGCCTGGGCTGTGATTAGAGATTACCATATGTCAGCAGGAAAACGGAAAATCGTTTTTGGATTAATCGTAGCATTTGGAATCTTTCTGGGAGCTCTTGGATTCTTTACGATGCTGACCCTCCCAGCTAATCAATAATTTGTATACTAGCCATGAAATAATTGAAAAATTAAGAGAGGATAAAATGGTTATTAAACATGATGTCATTATTGTTGGTGCAGGATTAGCCGGTTTGCGGGCGGCCCTGGAAGCCTCTCGGTATTATGATGTCGCGGTGCTGTCCAAGCTCTTTCCTACCCGTTCCCATAGCGGTGCAGCTCAGGGTGGTATTGCCGCTTCCATCGGTAATGTGGAGGAAGATCACATTGATTGGCACTTTTTCGATACCGTGAAAGGCAGTGATTACCTTGGCGATCAGGATGCCATCGAATATCTGGTAACTGATGCCCATCCGGCCATCTATGAGTTAGAGCATCTAGGTGTTCCCTTCAGCCGGACTGCCGATGGAAAAATCAACCAGCGGATGTTTGGCGGACACACCAAAAATTATGGTGAAGGGCCAGTCCTCCGGGCCTGTTTTGCAGCTGACCGTACCGGTCATATGATTTTGCACACTCTGTATGAACAGTGTGTAAAAAACAATGTGCGTTTTTATTCTGAATTTTTTGTCACCGATCTGATGGTAAAAGATAATATCGTGCGCGGTCTGGTGGCATACAACATGATCAACGGTCAAATGGTTACCATGCAATCTAAGGTGGTAATGTTCGGTACTGGCGGTTATGGAAGAGCCTTTAAAATTACCTCCAATGCTCATGCCAATACCGGTGATGGTTTGGGAATAGTCTTACGGGCTGGTCTGGCACTGGAAGATCTGGAGTTCGTACAGTTCCATCCTACCGGTGTCTATCGCTACGGAATCCTGGTCAGTGAAGGTGCCCGGGGTGAGGGCGCTTATTTATTGAATAATACCGGCGAACGATTCATGAAGAATTATGCACCCAAATTAATGGAATTAGCTCCCCGTGATATGACCTCCCGTTCAATTCAGACCGAGATCGATGAAGGCCGAGGTATTAATGGGGAGAGTTATGTGCACTTAGACCTCCGGCATCTGGGAGAAGAAAAAATTGCCGAAAGATTACCGGAAATTCGCAGTTTTTGCCAGAAAATAGTGGGAATAGATGTGGTCAAAGAACCTATCCCCATTCAGCCTACTGCTCATTATTCTATGGGCGGGATTCCGGTTACCGTGGATGGAGAAGTGTTAGCAGATGGTAAATCCCAGAAGGTGGAAGGATTCTATGCAGCCGGCGAATGTTCCTGTGTTTCAGTGCATGGCGCTAATCGGTTAGGCACCAACTCGTTATTGGAAGCCGTGGTTTTTGGACGCCGGGCCGGAAAATCATTGACCAAGTATTTGAGTACAGCCGGAACGGAATTACCAGACCTCCCAACCGAAATGGTCGAACCAGCACTGCAAAGGGTTGAGAAATTCATGACCAAGACTGGCAAGGAAAAAACCGGTATACTGCGAAAAGAGTTACAGGAAATCATGATGAGCAAAGTGGGAGTTTTTCGTGATGAGAAAGGTTTGAAAGAAGCTTTAGAAAAAGTAAAGGAATTGGAAAAACGATTTGAGGATGTTCAAATCGATGATAAGTCCTGGAAATTCAATACCGATCTGACTGAAGCTATGGAACTGGATAATCTGCTGCATCTCGCTGAAATAATTGTCAGCGGTGCATTAAATCGCCAGGAAAGCCGCGGTGCCCAATCTCGTAAAGATTTTCCCAAACGGGATGATGAAAATTGGTTGAAACATACCATCGCTTTTAAAAAAGATGGGAAAGTTTTATTCGATTATAAACCAGTCGTGATCACTAAATTTCAACCAAAGGAAAGGAAATACTAATGATACAGGTAAAAGTGAAAGTATTCAGAAGCAATCCTGAGCAACCTCAGAATAAACCTCATTTTGATGAATTCATGGTTGAGGCGGATCCCAAGGACAAGGTACTGGACCTTCTGCATCGCATTAAATGGGAAAAGGATGGTACCCTGGCTTTCCGACGATCCTGTGCCCACGGGATTTGCGGTTCTTGCGCAATGAAGATCAACGGTGCCAACATGCTGGCCTGCGAGGCTAATTTAAAGAATTTTAAAGATCCTACCCGGATCACGATAGAACCTCTGCAATCGCTGCCGATTATTAAAGATCTGGTAGTTGATCAAACGGATTTCTTCAAGAAATATGATATTGTCAAACCTTATCTTATCAATCGAACGCCGCCACCTACCAGAGAACGCCTGCAATCCCCCCAACAGCGCCAGGTGATTGATGAGGCAACCTGGTGTATATTATGTGCCTCTTGCACGACTTCCTGCCCCTCTAATTGGAAAAATCCTAATTTCCTTGGACCGGCGGCATTACTCAAATCCTATCGCTATAATTTTGATTCCCGGGATGAAGGTATCGCCGAAAGAATAAATGTTTTAGATACCAATAATGGGGTGTGGCGCTGCCACACCATTTTTAACTGTGTCGAAGCTTGTCCCAAGGATATTAATATAACCTGGCATATCTCACAGTTGAAGAAGAAATTGGTGAGCAGAGAGTATTGATCATACCAATGCTTGGTAAATATAAAACCCCAGATATCCTCTGGGGTTTTGTTATTTCATATAATCAGTGAAATGATGTTATTTGATCACTATTGCTTCAGAAAGCAGGTTATCAGATAGGTCAATATTGATATTCTGAGCTTCACTCATATTAACCAAAACTTTAAGCCCGGATTCGGTTTTCTGAGTACCCATGGCTGCCAGAGCTTCCGTCACCAGATTTTGATCTGCAGAAATAGTTATCACCTGATTATATTTTGCACTCTCCCTGATGGCTTCCATAGAGGATTGGAGATTCGAAGTTAGCCATAAGGCATTTATTTTATTGATAATAATCTTTTTCTCGAGATTCAAATTCGGAGACATCGGAATTTCAATTGTTTTAACTTTTTTCCCATGGATCTTAATATTGTCATTGTCCTTGATAGCGTTAATAATTGAATTTTTTTCCTCCTCGGATAACGCCGATTGCGGATTAAAAAGAACAGCAATGATACAATCGTTTTTAATTTTATCCTTAATAGTAGAATTGTAATTCAAAGCCTTAAGGATTACTGGTGCCTGTTCCTTGATCTCTGTTGAAAAATCTTGAGCAGGAACTCGTGTTACCCCCAGGATACTGACTAACAAAAATAAAACTAAATTTTTGACCATTTGAACACCTCCAATATTTTTTACTTTACTTTACCCTTCCATCAAATCCTGCTATAATCAAGCACTTATTTTTTGATGTTTATTCTTTTAATTGGTGACAAAATAACAGATAAATAATTAAGAAACTTTTTTTAAAATATAGATAACGTGAGCAGTAGTAATAATATTCTATACTCCATCTTTTTTATAAATGAGTGCAGGGTGGAACAGGTATAATAAATAGTACTTTTAACATATGACGAATGTCACTACTACTTGCTGTTAAATATTCTTTGTTTTGCTACGAGCAATGCTGCAAACTTATCTACAGTTCCCGCTTCCCAAAGCCGGTTTTACTGACTTATAAATGTTAGCCAGGTTATTCAAGCGGAATGCGATTCTTGTTTTGGGTCAGCCAGCTCTCAAAAGTTTGTAGCGATGGATTCAAAGATCGTGCAATATTAAGGTCGCGCGCACGGCAGTATACCTGCTCGAAATCCCGCTTGAACTGAAACATGTTACCCATATCTTCTGCACCAGGAAAACCTAAACTGCGATACACATCTGGTGGTATGTCGTTAAATCGCACCTCCCGGCCCAATGCTTTGGTAAGTGCCGATGCCATTTGGGTGCCGGTCAGGTGCTCACCAGCAACACCCACCGTCTTTCCGATGAACTCCTGGCCTCTCTTGAATATGCCATAAGCACACTTGCCGATATCCTCGGAGGCTATTCCTGGCAGCTTTTTATCTCCCATGGGAAAAGTAATGGCAAGCTTACCGTCAGGTCCTTTCTTTGGACCCAAACCGAAGTAG
>MESS01000153.1:873-1164 GCA_001771055.1 Caldithrix sp. RBG_13_44_9 | reverse complement strand
AGAATGATGTGAGCAGGAATGTCGTTGGTACACCGAGGTCCATGAACACATGGTTCGCTTCGCTCTTAGCATCAAAGTGCGCTACCTTGTACTTCCCCATCAGTGTAGGCATGCGATTATCGCTTAGCGGCACCCACTTGCGAGTATCCTCGAAGGTGGACCAGATGGCATGTTTCACACCAGCATACTTTGCTGCATGGGCCATAGCTGTCGCCTGGGCTATCTCCATCTCCGGCGAAAAGTGTGCCCAGAAAAATGTGACACAATAAACTCCGTAGGCACCTTTAAACG
>MESS01000153.1:0-830 GCA_001771055.1 Caldithrix sp. RBG_13_44_9 | reverse complement strand
TTCAGCGCCCAATTTTGCGAGCTCTTTCGCCTTGTCGGAGTGGATATCTCTGGTAAGTGCACGCACTGCAAAGCTACTATTCGAGTCATTTAGGATGGTGCGTACCAGGCCGCCACCTTGGGCACCGGTGGCACCAACTACTGCTATTATTTTATTTTTAGACATGCAATTCTCCTTGTTAATTCAGGATAAAACTATATACAAAGCCTCACTGAATCGAATTATCTTATCCACCTGAGACCATGTTTGTTGCTTGCCAGATTCGCAAGCAAACAATAACGCTTAAATAATTGTTTTTTTTATTTGTACCAAAGTAATAAAAAAAGAATTCTAAGGCAAGAATCATTTTGCCAATAAAAAAATAATTTTCTCTTCTAGCTGAAATCGACGAATTGTTTTCCTGATTTAATAATTTAAATTCTGTCTTTTATCTTGTTTTGTGTTAAACAGAATTATATATTTTCAGCGATTTTTGGGCGGTTAGCTCAGTTGGCTAGAGCGCTGCGCTCACATCGCAGAGGTCACTGGTTCAAATCCAGTACTGCCCACCAATAGATATTTTAGAGTTAATAGTTAATATTTAATAATTGAGTTTACATTGGTGTAGTAATTAATGATGAAGAGAGATTAAGTAAAATGTCGGAAATTAGATGAGCAGGACTCAAAAGTAACTGAGTACGACCTTTAAAACTACTCGGAGAGGTAGTAAAGGAAAAATGAAAACAGAAAACACTAAATTTAGTTATGCCTCCCTTCTGAAGAGGGGAGGTATTTTTTTTGAATCAGGAGTCGATCATGGATATTAAAGTAAAAGCAGAAATTCTGTTAGA
>MESS01000152.1:24337-25510 GCA_001771055.1 Caldithrix sp. RBG_13_44_9 | reverse complement strand
ACCTGATTAATATTACATTCATTGCATTGCGAGAATCTTTATTTCACCTTGAAAACAATGTGAGGGTTTTTTTATATTTTGCAGGTTTTATTTATCATTTACTGAATATTGCGGTTGATAAAAATGTTTCTATTTATTCTTCCCTGCCAGTCAGATCATCTGCGGTTAACATACCGCGATGATTTTGTCACACCCCATCCCCGTTTTCCATAGATTGATACTATTTATCCGCCTTTAAATAAAAATTTAACCGGAGAAAATTTATGAAAAAAGCGCTCTTTCTTGGCGCCGGAATGGTTGCCAAGCCTATCATCGATTATCTATTAAAGACCGGAAATATTTTCGTTACCAGTGCTACCCGCACTGTCTCGAAAGCTCAGCATATTTTACAAAACCGGCTAAATACCCAGGCTGTTCCTTTATTGGTGGATAATGATTCCGACCTGGAAAAGGTCATAAAACCTGCAGATATTGTCATCAGCCTGCTGCCTTACACCTATCATGTAAAAACGGCCAAAATCTGTCTGCGCTATGGGATCCCACTTGTAACGACTTCCTATGTCAGTCCCCAGATGAAAGAATTGGATAATGCAGCCCGGCTTAAGAATATCATTTTTTTAAATGAGATTGGATTGGACCCGGGGATCGACCATATGTCAGCCATGCGGATCATTCACAATGTGGAGAAGCGGGGTGGTAAGATCACATCCTTTCGTTCCTACTGTGGTGGAATCCCGGCACCTGACTCCAATAATAATCCCTGGGGCTATAAATTTTCCTGGAGTCCCCGCGGAGTATTAATGGCCGGGCGAAATAACGCGAGATACTTGCAGGATGGGAAAATTATTGAGATCGAAGGTAAAGACTTGTTCAGAAACAACTGGAGCAGGAAGATCGGGGGGATGGATCTGGAGACGTATCCCAACCGTGATTCTATGCCTTACATTGACCTTTACGGAATCAAAGATACCCGCACTATGTTCCGTGGCACCTTGCGTTATCCCGGCTGGTGCCGGACCATGCTCAAGGTCAGTCAGCTGGGAATGCTGAAAGAGAACGAAATTGCCGGAGTAAAAGGACACACCTATCGGGAGATCTTCAAGCAGATCCTGGGTATCGACCAGAAAACTGATCCGATTGATTTCATTTCCCGGACGGCCGGGATTGATAAAA
>MESS01000152.1:24103-24275 GCA_001771055.1 Caldithrix sp. RBG_13_44_9 | reverse complement strand
GAAAAGACCACCCCGATTGATTTTTTATCAATGGTTATGCAGGAAAAAATGCAATACGGTCCTAAAGAGCGGGATATGATTGTGCTGCATCATGAATTTGAGGCTGAATTCAAAAAGCAGAATGAATCTATTACCTCCACTCTCATTGATTATGGGCAGGTAGGTGGAGATT
>MESS01000152.1:23935-24077 GCA_001771055.1 Caldithrix sp. RBG_13_44_9 | reverse complement strand
TCATATTTTAATTCTTTTTAAAAGTATGGGTGAAACCGTGAGGGTTCCCTGCCTGGCTGCTGGCGCAGCCGGCAGACAGGGAGTCCCTCTTCCGGCACGAAATCATTTTAAATTTTAGATATCATATTTTAATTCTTTTTAA
>MESS01000152.1:22104-23919 GCA_001771055.1 Caldithrix sp. RBG_13_44_9 | reverse complement strand
GTGAGGGTTCCCTGCCTGGCTGCTGGCGCAGCCGGCAGACAGGGAGTCCCCCCTCCGGCACAAGTAAGAGTAGTTATTAGGTAATAGTTTATAGTTGATAGTCTGGAAGATAGAGGCGATCGATGGGTCGCTTTTTTTGTTGGTATATCAATTTTATGGGTAGGATAATTTCGTTTTGCTGTGATTAATTGTTATTTGAGAAGTATGGAAGGAACTCCCCTCTACTTATTTAAAGTTAAGGAATAATTTGTGACTGTTGATTAAAAAACAAGTATTTAGTATCTTGTCGGGTGATGGATGGTTGAAAATATAATACAGGTTCTTCTGCGATATCTACTTTAAAAACTCTTACCCCCGGGAATGACTCAATAAGGAAAATTCGATGAAAACAACTAGACGAATGAGTAGACGAGATTTTTTTCAAACAATTATGCTGGGAGGATTAGCTAGTCTTCTACCATTTAAAGGAAAAGGATTGGCAGAAACAGTGACCGATGATCCTAAAGAAATACCGGTACAGTTCAGAACCTTAGGTAAAACCGGATTGAAAGTATCCTCAATTGGTTTTGGAGCAATGATAACCAGTGATCCAACTGTGATCCATCATGCCATTGACCTGGGTATAAATTATATCGATACTGCCGCTAGTTACATGGATGGTAACAACGAAATCATTGTCGGTAATGTGTTGAAAACCAGACGTAAGGAAACTTTTATTGCCACCAAGCTGAAGCTCAGATCCGAAGCTGAAATGATGGAATCGGCTGAGAAAAGTCTTAAAAAACTGCAAACAGATGTCATTGATATCATTCAGCTTCATGGTTTGAATAGTAAGGCGAAAGTCTTGAACGAAGAAGCCATGAATGCCTTTGATAAAATGAGAAAAAAGGGGATGGTCCGATTTGTGGGATTTTCTACTCATGATAATCAAGCTGAATGTCTTCTGACTGCTATTGAAGCAAAATTTTACGATATGGTTCTGGTCGCATTTAATTTTACCTCTGACCCGGTTATCGGCGAGGCCATTACTAAAGCAGGTGAGGCTGGAATTGGAATCGTTGCCATGAAAACTCAGGCAGGGGGATACCAGGGAAAAGATCTTGGGAATTGGAGTCCGCATCAGGCTGCCTTAAGATGGGTCCTTAAAAATCCCCATGTTTCCACCACTATCCCCAGCATGACCTCATTCGCTCAGGTCGATGAGAATTTTGGTGCGATGAAATCAGCCTATGGTTTTAAGGATGAAAAGATTTTGCAGTGCTATGTGAATTTATATAATGAAGAACTCTGCCGGATGTGCGGATCGTGTCGGAACATGTGCACCTTTGGTCTCCCCATTCAGGATATCAACCGGTGCCTGATGTATGCCGAGGGATATCGCAATTTTGACCTGGCACTGCAAACCTATAAAGGCATTTCTAAAAAATCCCCCCTTACCGCATGTACCGATTGTCAAGCCTGCCAGATAAAATGTAAATATCATTTAAATATTCCGGAAAGACTCAACCGGGCCAGACAATTATTTGGATCTATCACTGTTTAAGATGCCTATGCGAATACTTATCATTTTATTAATTATTATTTTTTCGGTATTTCACTCGACTTTCTCATCTACCTTTGTCAGTCTGCAAAGTCTGCTCCCTGAAATTAATGACTGGAAACTCACCGAGAATCCGCACTCCTATGACAAAGAAAACCTGTATGAATATATTAACGGAAATTGTGAACTCTATTTTTCATATGGATTCAAGGAACTCATCAGCGCTTATTATCAAAATGTCACTGACCCCTCACAGGAAATATCAGTTGATATTT
>MESS01000152.1:19526-21997 GCA_001771055.1 Caldithrix sp. RBG_13_44_9 | reverse complement strand
ATACGTTTGTGGCAGAACCGCTATGAAATAGAGATACGCAGCAATTTCAGCGAAAATGCTGCAGAAATAATGAAGCATTTTGCTCAGACTATCTCCGGGAAAATCCCCGCGGAAATATCAGTAGCTGAGTTTCAGTGGTTAATTAAAGAAAATCAAATTCCTCATACTTTTAAATATGTGGCCAGCGGGTTCTTAGGACAGGATTCCTTACCAGGTGGATTTGAGGCGTTGTACGATCTGGATGGGATGGTAGTGAAAGGTTTTGTCATTGGTTGTAATGATATTGACCAGGCTCAAAAATGTCTGAGACAACTCTTACTGGCGCAAAATAAATTCAAGGATGTGGAAGTACAAACCATGGAAGATGGTTTCCAGTCTTATCATCGTTATACCGGATATTTAGTGGTTAAACAATATGATCGCTGGATGTATGGGACTGTCTCTGAAGCGAATTTTGAAGTATGCCAGTCACTGTCAGAAAAAATCAGGGAAAATTTAATTTCACTTGCTCAATAAACTTCATTATTTATATAAACACATCATCAAAATTTTACTGGTCATTTCGGACAGAATTTTTGTAAGCCAGATTCAGCAGAGTGATCGGATGCATAACCTGCATCGGTGAATTTGCTTTTTTTAATCCGTAGGCAATCTGCCCCATGCAGCCCGGATTCCCGGTTAACAGGATATCTGCCCCGGTCTGCAGAATATTTTTTACCTTGCGGTCAAGTATTTTCATGGAATCATTATAGCGGATAAGATTATAGATCCCGGCACTGCCGCAGCACCAGCTGGCTTCATCTAATTCCACATATTCTACTCCTGGAATACTTTTGATCAAATCCCGCGGTGCCGCACTGATTTTCTGAGTATGAACCAGATGACAGGCATCGTGGTAAGTTACTTTAGACTGAAAGGGACTCACCGGTTTTTTAAAATCAATTTCCATTAAAAATTCATGCACATCCCTGGTCAGACCGGTGATCCTGGCAGCTTTCTCCCGGTATTTTTCATCACCGTGGAGGAGCTGAGCATATTCTTTCATGAACGCGCTGCAGCCGGCTGAATTAATTACTATCGCGTCCAAATTCAGCCTGAAAAAAATATCAATATTCTGGCGCGCCAGTTTTTTGGCGATCTCGAAATCGCCGTTATGGGCTGCCAGTGAACCGCAGCATACCTGTTCTCTGGGCGTGATGATCTCGCAATAGTTGTGCAGCAGTACTTCCAGTGTGTCCCGGTTGATATCAGCAAACATCACATTCATCAGGCAGCCGGACAACATACCTACCCGGTATTTCGGTTGTTCGGTTGGCAGGGTTTTTTCGGAAATCGTTTCATCAAAAAAGTGGTCGGAAATCCGCGGTGCCAGCTCCTGCATTCTAACCAGTCGTTCCGGTATGATTCGGAACAAACCGATTCTCTTTAGAAACGGTTCAAACCATTTCTGGTATAGCCGGAGCAGCCGGGCTAAGAATTTCAATCGCTTGAAAGAAGTAAAAACTTGCCGGAAGAAGAATTTTTTCAGCCAGAATCCGGATTCTTTTTTTGATTCATAGATCTGGGCCCGGGCGGCTTCCACCAGTTGACCATAGTTCACTCCGGCCGGACAAACTGTGGCACAGGCCTGACAGTCCAGACAAAAATACATTTCATCAATAAATGTCTCAGTTAGCGATAACCGGCCAGCTGCATTTTCCTTTATTAAACGGATCCGCCCCCGGGGAGAAGATCGCTCAATACCCACCAGACTATAGGTAGGACACACCGGCAGGCATAATCCGCAATGCATACACTGGGTCAAGATGTCATCATCCGGAATTTCTACCTGAGCGAAAGAATGATGGAGTGGGGATTTTGTATCTGAGCTCATACTGGTCATTTTCTCTACGACAGATCCTGATCGGTCAAATGATGAAAATTATCAAATTAAGGTTGGTGTCACGCAGGGAGTTTACCCTCGCATTTGGGTTTTACATCAAAAATTTTTCCTGGGTTTAAGATTCCATTGGGATCTAACATTTCTTTGAAAGTCTTCATTATTTTCATCGCACCCGGATCTACCCATTTTTTTAAAAAATCTTTTTTGGCCAGACCAACCCCATGTTCACCGGTAATAGTTCCACCCATATCAATGGCGGTTTTAAAGATCTCTTCGAATGCTTTTTCTACCCGGGAAATTTCTTCAGAATTCCTCTCGTCGGTCAAACCAGTTGGATGCAGATTTCCATCACCTGCATGACCAAAATTAGCAATCAGTACATTATATTTTTTAGCAATCTCCTGGATTTTAACCACCAATGGGGCGACCTGGCTGCGGGGAACGGTGGCATCTTCCAGAATGGTCGTGGGTTTTACCCGGGCCAGTGCCGAAAATGCCGATCGCCGGGCGGTTTTAAGTTTCAAAGCTTCTTCATCATCTCTGGCTACCTGTACCTGGCTGGCATTATTGCCCCGGCAGATCTCGATGA
>MESS01000152.1:15517-19466 GCA_001771055.1 Caldithrix sp. RBG_13_44_9 | reverse complement strand
AAGATCTTGGTGAATATTCCCAAAGTTCCTTCCGAACCGACAAACACCTCTTTCAGATTATAACCTGCCACATCTTTTACGTTCTTCCCGCCAAATCGGGCAATTTCACCGGTCGGCAGGACTATTTCCAGACCCATTACATAATTTTTGGTGACTCCGTATTTCAAGCCCCGCAGGCCGCCGGCATTTTCAGCCACATTACCTCCAATGGTACAAATGGTCATACTGCTGGGATCAGGCGGATAAAACAATCCCCGTTTTTCCACCGCTTGATGCAGCTGTTCAGTAATGACGCCCGGTTGTACCCAGGTGGTCAGATTTTCTTCATCAATTTCCAGGATCTGATTCCAATGGTTCAGCAGTAAAACGATAGAATTTTGCAGAGGTATGGATCCGCCGCTCAGGCCGGTACCGGAACCGCGTGGTACTATACAGATTTTTTCCTGATTAGCCAGCCGGACAATATCAGAAACTTCTTTTTCCGTCTGAGGAATGACAATCGCCTCAGGTGCCTGAGCGAGAAGCTGGGTACCGTCGTAGGCATAAGTCAGGCGGTCTTCCTGGGAGGTGAGAACCCGTTCACTTCCCACAATATTTTTAAGTTGCTTGATAATGGATGCGTTCATAGCAGTTTCCTGATCTATAAAAATTAAGAGAAAATAATGAATTCTAAACAAAATTCAAAGCTTCTCTAACTTTTCCGGAAGCAAAATCTGAAGAAATCGGTAGTATCGATTCTACTATTCCTTTTATAAGACGACCTTCTCGTCATGGGATGTGAAATCCTTTCTTTTGAAGTTGATTATTGCTCAGGTGAATTTTACATTCTGCTACACATTAAATATGAAGAATAATTCATGTCTCAGCTGTTAAAAAAAATGATATTAATGTGTGTGGGAGTACACAGCTTCATTTTTTATTCCCACCTCAATGGCCAGACCAGCAACCCGGTAAGCAAAATCAACATCCGGATCAATCAATTGGGTTATTTGCTCCGTGAACCGAAGGTAGCGACACTTTTTTCCGATAAAAATCTAAAGCAGAAAGCAACGGTAGTGGAAACCGGTTCAAAAAAAATCATTTTTTCGGTCATTCCGCAGAAAATGTCAAAGACCTGGGGCAGGTTTGATTTCTTCTATGAATTTGATTTTAGCACCGTCCAACAGGCCGGAGAGTATTTTATCCGCATTGGAACTGACAGCTCTGCCAGCTTCTCAATCAGTGATCACATCTATCAGGAAATCCCGGACCTTTTGCTGGAATATATGAGGCAGCAGCGCTGCGGTTTCAATCCGTTCTGGGATGAGGTCTGTCATCAATTGGATGGACGGACCATGTATGCCCCTCTGCCGGACAGCACGTATATTGATGTCAACGGGGGTTGGCACGATGCCGGGGATGATCTGAAATATTTATTGACCAGTTCCTATGCTACCGGAGTGATGTTATTATCTTACCGGATACAACCACCCATTTTTAAGGACTTGACCAATGGATTGGGTCAATCTTTACCAAATGGAATTCCCGATATTCTTGATGAAGCTCGCTGGGGACTCGATTGGCTGCTGAAAATGCATCCCCAGCCGGATCAGCTGTATCATCAGGTAGCAGACGACCGTGATCATACCGGCTGGAAATATCCATTTCGTGATTCCTCCGATTATGGATGGGGCAGGGGCAGCTACCGGGTGGCATATTTTGCCGATGGTAAACCACAGGGATTGAACCGTTATCAGAGTGCATCCGATGGAATAGCCAATCTGGCCGGACGTTGTGCCGCGGCTCTGACGATGGCGGCTGATATCTGGAAAAATGATCTGGGAGATCTGAATTTCGCTGAAAGATGTCTGCAAGCGGCCAGGGAAATTTATGAACTCGGGAAAAGGAATGAAGGAGTTCAACAGGGTAACAGTTATGGTGCGCCCTATCGTTATGCCGAAAGTACCTGGGCAGATGATATGGAATGGGGAGCGGCTGAACTGTACCGGGTGACTGCTGATGGATCATATTTACAAGATGCTTTAAAATATTCCAGAATGATACAATCTATAAGCTGGATGGGTCAGGATTCTTCGGCCCATTATCAGTTTTATCCGTTTCTGAACCTGGGACATTATTCGCTTTTCTCGCTGGTTTCCGGTGAAAACCGACATCTTCTTTCTTCCTATTACCGGGATGGAATTGAGAAATGCCGGGAAAAAGGAGAATCAAATCCGTTCCGGATAGGTGTTCCCTTCATCTGGTGCTCGAATAATCTGGTAACAGCCCTCGTATCACAATGTCTGTTATATCAGAAGATGAACGGCGATGTTCAATATGTAAGGTTTATGACCGAACAACGTGACTGGCTGCTGGGAAGAAATCCCTGGGGTACTTCCATGCTGGTAGGAATACCAGCCGGCGGGGAATTTCCCCAACATCCCCATGCCAGCACCTATGTGTTGACCGGACTTCAGATTACCGGGGGATTGGTAGATGGTCCGGTTTACCGAAGCATTTTCAATAATCTGAAAGGATTATTTCTCTCCAAGCCAGATGAATTTGCTGACTTCCAGGGAGAGATAGTGTATCATGATGATCTGGCGGATTATTCTACTAACGAACCAACCATGGATGGAACGGCGGCAGCGATACTCGCTTTCACCCTGTCTCATATTATTCCATGATCTGGTGTTCATTTCTGTTGCAGGAGAATGAAAAAATTAAAACGGAAGCTGCAGAATAGAAGTTGGTTTTTTGGAATAAATCAGTGAAGATTCCACCGCCTTTGAGTTTATGATAATTTTTAATTGCATTGAACAAATATTTTTCAGAGGTTTTTAAAGGAAATCAATGATCACAATTAACTACAGGATTTTTCATGAGAGTTAAACTTCTTTTTTTCGTCTTTGTGTCTTTGAGTTCAGTTTTAGCGGGATTCCTGTCAGCTCAAGAATCTGTCAGTAAGAATGCCTTATATGACCTGATAGATGAAAAGGAAATTACAACCAGTGCCAGCAGTTGGTTTTTTACTGCCTCTCAACAGATAGCTCTTACCACCGATCAGATAGTATTTTTAAGGGACAGGGAAATGGAGATTTTTTCCCTCCCGCTGCAATATTTGAAAACTTCTTTCTCAAATAAGGGACCCTATTTTGTGATACAGACCCTTAATCCGCTGAAATCACTTGAAAAAATCGATCGGGAGCTTACTCTGACGATCTACTCTGATATTAATCAGGAGTCTTATCGCATCATCAGAAAAGTCTATTATGATCATTCCCTTCCAGCTGTAGCCATTTCCGGGGCAGATGGTTCGATGGTGCTGGGTGAAAACGATTCAGGAGAATTGTGGTTTTATGATGGAAATGGAAATCTGCTTAGACAGGTGGTACTTTTTCCAGAGGCTGAGTATGATCTGGAAAAAGTTCTGGATGTAGATATATCTGAAGATGGATCGCGAGTGGCGGTAGTGGCAGGCAAACGGGGAGGATCTCCGGCAGGTTCAAATGCCATAGATGCCAACGCAGAACCGCACCTTTTTCTTTTCAGCAGAGATGGACAGGAATTATGGCGAAAAACACTTCCGGAATTGAACAGTTCGGAAGCTGTCATTTCCCCTGATGGTCATTTGATAGTTACCAACAGCTATACCATTTCCACAGATGGGAAATTGGTAAAGAGAGCTCTTATCTTTAATCAGAATGGAAGTATCCTCAGTGAAGTAGATCTACTATTCAAACAAGCGCGGTTTTCCGGAGATTCAAAATACCTGCTGCTGGCGGATAATCAGGAGTTACTCATGTTGGATGGTGTAACTGCTAACTTGCACTGGAGCCGTAAGATACCGACCCAGTCAGGAATGATTGCAGATCTGGATGTTACTGATGGAGGGGAGCAAGTGGCAGTCTTGCTGGCGGTTCATGAATGGGATGGCAGCCAGTTTGTTTTCAACCAACCGGTCGTTACA
>MESS01000152.1:15208-15511 GCA_001771055.1 Caldithrix sp. RBG_13_44_9 | reverse complement strand
GATAATCGGGGAGAAGCGATACAAAATATTACTCTTTCAGATGAACCGAGCAGCAAACCGGCTATTCATTTTACCAACCAGGATGAAAATTTAATAATTGGATTGGGAAGTACCATTTTTCGCTTTCAGAAAAAGTAAACCAGATGGAATAAAGGCTTAATCCAAATTAGAACCATTTTTGCAGGGAATAAAATGAGGATCCGTCGTAAAAAATCTTCTTATGATTATGTAAAATTTTTTCTGTTTCTCTGTTTTATACTATTGTCCAGTTTCAACTCCGGATTGTTATACGGCCAGAATTAT
>MESS01000152.1:14894-15190 GCA_001771055.1 Caldithrix sp. RBG_13_44_9 | reverse complement strand
TTCAATCAAAGCCAGTGGATCACCGGTACCTTTTGTGAATATCGCAGTACCAGCACTTCGGGACATTTTCACAACGGAACTGATATTCCCAAGGCGGATGGCACGCCGGTCTATCCGGTTCAGGATGGTATTATTAATGCTATCTCCAGTGTGGGTACCGATGCCTATGTCAGAGTCCAGGACAAGGCCTATGTTCATATTATGCCCAACTCATTGTTGTCAGTTGGGGATCAGGTTTATGCCTCACAGACTATCCTGGGCACGATCCTGCCTGGTCAGGGACATGTGCATTTTAC
>MESS01000152.1:14517-14885 GCA_001771055.1 Caldithrix sp. RBG_13_44_9 | reverse complement strand
TGTGGGAGGGGAAGTGAATAGTATGCTGAATGATAATAGTCTTACACCATTGATTGATACCTGGGCGCCTATCATTCGATTTGTACGTTTCTATCAGAATAACAGTCTGAATGAGTTTACCAATGGACAGGTGAGTGGTCTGGTGGATATCGTGGTAAAAGTAGATGAACAGAATGATGCCCCGGGAGGCCCTTCCTCAGTCCTGAATAATGGGACTTATAAAATTGGTTATAAAATATTATCAGCTGATTCCGACTCGGTAGTTTATGTACCACCCAATGGGGGATGGCGTTTTCAGTTCAATACTAAACCCAATAACAATTATGTAAATATCGTTTACTTCCGTACTCTTTCCAGTACTACCAGTC
>MESS01000152.1:12623-14484 GCA_001771055.1 Caldithrix sp. RBG_13_44_9 | reverse complement strand
ATAATTACTGGGATACCCGGGGGCTTCCGGAGGGTGATTATGTAGTAATGGTTTTTACCGAGGATACCCGCCAAAATGCCGATACCGCTTATGTAACAGTGCAGGTGGTGGCCTCTGATATCACTCCTCCAGCCCAA
Organism: Caldithrix sp. RBG_13_44_9; assembly: GCA_001771055.1. Lineage (GTDB taxonomy): Bacteria > Calditrichota > Calditrichia > RBG-13-44-9 > RBG-13-44-9 > RQOF01. Next base: position 14,347 of record MESS01000152.1, on the reverse strand, counting down.
CCGGTTTTTAAATATGTAAAGGGAACCGATACGGATATGCGTCTGGCCTGGTATCCTAATACTGAACTAGACCTGGCCGGTTACCGGCTCTATTTTAGCTTTGACAATGTTACCTGGACCTTGTTCAAGGATGAAAATATTTTAACACCGGCAGTGACTGATACCGTTCTTAATCAGGTGCTGAATACCGCTGTTTATTTCCGGTTATCCGCGGTGGATAATGCCCCGGTTCCCAATGAAAGTCTGCCATCCGATGTTTATGGGATGAGCAACGGCAGCATCTTTCTGGATCGGGTACTGATTGTGGATGGTTTCGACCGCCTGATCGGCGGCTGGACGCAGCCTTATCATTTCTTCGGTTATACTTTTGGTACTGCTATCAAAGATAATCAGGTTGGATTTGATACCGCACCGAATGAAGCGATAATGGACAGCATCATTGATTTGAATGATTATGATGCGGTATTCTGGATCTCTGGGGATGAATCCATTGAAGATGAATCCTTCAGTTCAATTGAACAGGCCATTATCCAAAATTATTTAGAAAATGGCGGACATCTTTTCGTGAATGGCTCACAGATTGCCAACGATCTGGACCTGAATGCCAATTCATATTCCACAGTTGAGGATGACCTATTTTTACATGAATATCTTAAAGCTGATTACTTCGACCGGGAGCCGAATGCTCAGACCGTCAGCGGGATTGACAGCGCAATTTTTCAGGCAATGTCTTTGCAATATGGTCAAAGCCCCTATCTGATTGACTCGGTTGATGTCATCCTGCCTCTTGGATCCGAAACTATTCCCTGTTTAGAGTACACTGCCGGTCATTTTGCGGGAATCCAGTATCGCGGGACATTCGGAATGAGCAGCCAGGTCGGGGTGATAGTATATTGTACTTTCCCCTTTGAGACAATTGCTGATGCCGCCAAACGGCGGGATTTTATGGAACGGATTTTGACATACTTTTATGAAGTTACCACGATACCAGAAAGTGGAAAACCATTACATCCAGGCGAGTATACCCTTCTACCCAATTATCCCAATCCTTTTAATCCCAGCACTGCCTTTACTTTTACCATACCCTCACATTCTGAAGTTGAACTGATCATTTATAACACCCTGGGACAAAAAATCCGTACTCTGATTCAGGGAATGTATGAAAATGGTGTGCATTCCATGGTCTGGGATGGTCGAAATGACGCCCGGCAACCGGTAGGGAGCGGAATTTATCTGGCAAAATTTTCTACCACCAGAAAAATTTCTTCTCGGTCCTATCAGAAAACATTCAAAATAATTCTGGCAAAATAAGGCGTTGAAGAATAGAGGAAAACCGCAAATATGAAGAATAATTTCAGTTTCTATATCGTCTTTGGACTTTTCTTATTCAGCTCATTACTGTATTCTCAGCCGGCAAGTCATGAAGATTTACCGTCACAAATGCAGATCTCTAAAAGCATTCATCAATTGGAATGGGAAAAGTATCAAACTATTAAGCCTGAGCCTCAGCTGCCCCCGTTTATCGGCCGTCCGATGGATTTGATTCCGCGGGAAAATGCACCGACCCGCGAGGTATTTGGCTACCTGCCTTACTGGGCTTATACGAATTATCCCTTCCTGAACTATAGTCTTTTAACGACCATTGCCTATTTTGGAGTAGATATTAATGAGTATGGAAATATTACCAATTTACACGACTGGCCGGCTGGTGGTTTGATCAACCA
>MESS01000152.1:12295-12604 GCA_001771055.1 Caldithrix sp. RBG_13_44_9 | reverse complement strand
AGGGTGGTTCTAACCGTGGTATTGTTCAATTCAACCCAGATCGCTGCCCTTTTAAATGATCCTTCCCGCTGCTCCAATCTGATCAGCAATTTATTGACCGAGGTACAGAATGCCAACGCTGATGGTGTGACCATCGACTTTGAGGGAGTACCCGGCTCACAACGGCAGAATTTAACCACCTTCATGACCGAATTAAGCACCGCTTTTCATAACACTCTTCCTGGATCATTTGTAACGATTTTCACCCCGGCAGTCGATTGGAGCAGTGCCTTCGACTATCTGAATCTTTCACTGGTTACCGATGCTCTG
>MESS01000152.1:12003-12269 GCA_001771055.1 Caldithrix sp. RBG_13_44_9 | reverse complement strand
GTACTACTTTGTTTTATAGCACTGCCTACACCAATGCCTTGCAATATGGCCGCCTGTGGGATCAGGAATCGCAGACGCCTTATTATATGTACAACACTGCCGGACAATGGAACCAGGGCTGGTATGATGATAGTCTCAGTCTGGCACTAAAATTCAACCTGGTGAACCTGGAGAATTTAAAAGGTATTGCGATCTGGGCGTTGAGTTACGACGGGCAGCGGCAGGAGCTGCAGGCAGCAATTTCCAATGCTTTTGGCTCGACCGCC
>MESS01000152.1:6582-11997 GCA_001771055.1 Caldithrix sp. RBG_13_44_9 | reverse complement strand
TTGAAACCGGGAAATTTTTATATTGTCAATCAGGGAAATAGCAGTGTGCTAATCTCTGTTTCCCCGGCAGCTGGAGCTACCAGCTATCGTTTATATAAGAGTACCGATGGGGTAAACTTTGATCAGGGGACTGATTATCCCAGCGCCTCGACTATTTTGAGTATCTTATCAACGGATACAACCTATTTCTTCAAAGTGTCGGCTGTTAATGGAAATGGAGAAAGCTCCCTCACTGAAGTGCTGGCAGTCAGACCGGCATTGATATCGGCCAATGTATTGATCGTCAATGGATTTGACCGAGTGAGCGGCACCGTGAATTCCTTCGATTTTATCAAGCGGTTTGCTCCTTCATTGGTTAAAACCGGCCGGGCGTTTGATTCCTGTTCCAATGAATGTATCATCGATGGATACCTTTCTTTGTCAGCATATGATATCGTTCTCTGGATCTCCGGAGAAGAAGGCACTGCGGATGAAAGTTTCAGTGTAGTTGAACAACAACGTTTGGCAGATTTTCTGGAGGATGGTGGTAAATTATTTATCTCCGGATCAGAGATTGGATATGATCTTTGGGGACAAGGAACCGCTACCGATCAGTTGTTTTACCGACAGTATTTTAAGGCACAGTATGTACTGGATGATGTCGATGCCTACACCATTTCCGGAGTCTCACCGGGTATATTTGAAAATCTGGGTAATATAAACTTCGATAATGGAACCCATGGCACCTACAATGTAGATTATCCTGATGGTATTAAACCCATTGATGGATCGGTTCAGTGCATGCTCTATGCAGGTTTTTCTCCCACCTATTATGGCGGGTCTGGTATCAATTATGAAGGAACTTTTGGATCTGGAATCATTCCTGGAAAGCTGGTTTATTTGGCAGTGCCTTTTGAGACCCTTTATCCGGAGGCAGCCCGGGACAGTGTAATGGCCAGAGTCATCCAATTTTTCGATCTTCCGACCGGACTGGATGGATCAGATAATCAGACTTTACCGGACAAATTTAATTTGGCGCAGAATTTCCCTAATCCGTTCAATCCCAGCACCACCATTCCCTTTACTCTTCCTCATTCATCACTGCAGCCGGTCCGGCTGATTATTTACGATATCCTGGGACAGGAAATTATCACCCTGCTGGATGAGGTAAAAAACACTGGCCATTATGAAGTGGTTTGGAATGGGAAAAACCAGCTTGGGCAATTGATGCCGAGTGGTATCTATATCTATCGCTTGTGGGTAGGAGGGCAGTCACTTAGCCGAAAGATGTCTCTACTGAAGTGACGGGAATCTATTTGAGGAAAGCTTATGGAATGATTTATACTGTCATTCCGAGCGCAGCGAAGGAATCTCTTAATGATAATATTTTTATTAGATAGATTTCATGAATAGTCCTGTCCTGACGGCACTTGGCAGGGATTCTTTACCGGATTGGACTGTGAGAGGGATGGGTATAAAAGGGTTAGATAAATTGGTACTCTTTTTCGATAAAATCTGGATTTTCTAAAATTAATTAATTTTCAATATTTCTTCCTAAACACATTGACACCAACTTTATAATCTTATGAAATACCTTACTACCATAATCATTCTTCTTTTTATCTGCCTAGTATTGACCGAATACTCCTGTTCCCCATCCGAAAAAGATAATCTCATCCTCCAGCTCCTTCGCAACCGGCCGGACCTTTTCCAGCAAGTTCTCGAAAATCCCAAAGAATTCAGACTGCAAATTCTTTATACCCAGATTAACCGTGATCAGAACAATTTTCCGCAGTTTGTTTCATATTCCTACCGGGTGAATGAGCGTAATTATTTTTACCCGGCCAGCACGGTCAAATTGCCAGCCGCCCTGTTGGCGCTGGAGAAACTGAATAACCTCGCTATTCCAGGATTAGATAAATTTACACCTTTGAAGATCGATAGCGCTTTCTCAGGACAAACCCGGGTGCAAGTGGATACTACCGCTGCCGACAGTCTCCCCATTATCGCTCACTATATCAAGAAAATTTTTCTGGTGAGTGATAACGATGCTTATAACCGCCTGTATGAATTTCTGGGTCAGCAGTATATCACCGAGACCCTGCGACAAAAGGGGTACCAGCATACTCACCTTGTCCGCCGCCTAGAACGGGCCCTGTCACCAGAAGAAAACCGGTCAACCAATCCTTTCACTTTTTACCAGAGTGATCAGATCATATACCAGCAGCCCTTAATAATCAATCCCAACTCCTACCGGCTTGACATGCGTGATATCCGGCAGGGGAAGGGGTATTACAAAAATGATGAACTGATCAATCAACCGATGGACTTCAGTAATTCCAATTATTTTTCAGTTCCGGATCAGCAAGCCATTCTCAAATCAGTGTTCTTTCCTGATGCTGTTCCGGAGATCTGTCGTTTTAACCTGACCGAGGACGATTACCGTTTTGTCTTTACCTATATGGGCTTACGTCCGCGTGAAAGCGAGATCACTGCCTATCATGATACCACTGAATACTATGACGGTTATGTAAAGTTTTTTATGTTCGGGGACACCAGAGAACCGATTCCCTCTTCCATCCGGATTTTCGACAAATGCGGTGAGTCATACGGTTATCTGATCGATAATGCCTATATCGTGGATTTCGAGAAGGAAATAGAATTTCTGTTGACCGCCGTGATCCAGGTAAATCAGGATCAAATTTATAATGATGATAAATATGAATATGACGAGATCGGGTTCCCTTTTCTGGCGAATTTAGGAAGGGTAATCTATGAATACGAGGTGAAGCGAGAGCGCGAATTTTCACCGGATCTAACCCGGTTTCAATTATTTAACTAAAAAATTAGCTAGGGTGCGAGTATGTTGAAAAGGCTTTCATATATTGCAATAACAATATTTATCAGTACTATTAATCTCTGGAGCCAGGAACAGGGGGAATTTCTACGATTTGATCAGCAGGTTACTTTGGAAACGACCCTAACTCAGGCGATTGAATACGACTCTGGCAAAACAGTCCTTTATCAATCACCGGTGAGTGAGATTTCCAAGAGGTCATTCCAACGGATTCTTTTCAATGGCACTGTTTCTGACACTCAGTTGACTCTGCAAATTCGGTGTAAAACTGAATCTTCAGGATGGAGTAATTGGGAGAATACATACCTGAAGACGTTTCCAAATGGACGTTTTTGGGCACGTTTCGATCTGCCGGAAGGTGGGTCCCGCCAGATCCAGTTCCGCTGGCTGGATGCCGGAGTTAAACTGCCGGTAGAAATAATACTCTTCGGGATTGAAGGTATTCCTTCCCAATTAATGAAAGAACAGTTTGAAGAAAGCCGGCTCACCCCTCAGGTAACAGAATTTGTCCTGCTGGACACTATTCCTCAGCCTTCCTGGATCACCCGCCAGCAATGGGGAGCCAATCCACCCATCGGGGCTTATATTCCTCATAACCCTTACCGCTTTACTCAGCACCATACCGCTGGAGCCCGGGTCTCAACCCTGCAACAGGGGATTGCGGAAATGCAGTTCATTCAGAATTTTCACCAGTATGGCCGTGGCTGGCAGGATATCGGGTACCATTTCTGTCTGGATGACTTCGGCCGTATGTATGAGGGGGTTCCCCCGGATTACCGTGGTACCCATACAGGAGGTGCCAATACCGGCAATGTGGGGATTTCTTATATGGGAAATTTTGATGAAACTGGTCAGTATCCTACTCCCCAGGCATTACAGAGCCTGGTAAATATCTGGAGCTGGCTGGCGTTTCATTATGGAGTGAATCCCGATTCGCTGTTTGGACACCGGGATTATAATGCCACTGCCTGTCCTGGAGTAAATCTCTACAGCGAATTGCCAGACCTGCGGAACGGGATCCGGCAAATGCTGGGTTTTGGATCACCCTATGTCGCGAATCCTTTCCCTCAGCCTTTCTCTACTGAGATTCCTCCAGGAACTCCTATCCAGTTTTTCCTGAGGGATGATCTGGAGGGTGTAGATATAAATTCCATTATTGTCAGCCTCAATGGAGACACCATTGTACCTGTAATAGCCGGAAATCCCCAGCAGTATCAGGTTGCCTTTCAACCTACCAATCCGTTCCCATACTCGCAGAATGTGATGGTGGATGTTGCTGCGGCCGATCTGGCCCTGCCACCTAATGTCATGGAATATTCTTATCAGTTTAAAATTGAAGTGGAAGCATTGTATGTGGAAATGCAAACCACCACTGCCATGCGCAATGCCAGTCTGGAATTAACGGGTAGCTGGCAGGCGGATTATTATGGAGTAGTTCTACCGGGACTGACTAGTGGTTATCGTTTGTTTACCCAGGATTCCGATAGCAGTCATACTGCCAAGATATATCCGTCAGTGACTGAAACGGGTGATTATAATATTTTTATGGCTGTGGGTGACGATTATTTAGGTGAAAGTGCCCATTATCGATTTATCAGTGAGCTGGGCTATCTCCATCCTCACTTTGCTGAATATAATAGCATTTATCTCAATGAGTGGGGATTGTTGAGTCCCACTCCGGTGCATCTATCACCGGACAGCAGTTCCAAAGGTTATATTGAATTGAGTGGACTGCCGGATATCAATACTCGTTTGGTATTGGATGCCTTCCGCCTGGAGAAAGTTGACCGTCTGGATCCGCCTCATTCACCAACCCTGAAGTGGGTCAAGTTGTTGAATCCCACCACCAGGGAGGTAGAAATAGCCTGGTATCCTTCACTGGAAGGTGATATTGCCGGCTACCGGCTGTTTAAAAGTGCTGATGCCCTCACCTGGGACCAACCCTTTGTGGATGAGACTGTTCTGGGACCCGGTGATCATTTCTATCGATTTAATTTCACCGATACTTTACAAACAGTCTATTTCCAGGCAGTGGCGGTGGATACCAATAAATATATCAACGAGTTGGGAGCTGAAGTACCCCTGGTAAGTGAACCAACCGATGCCTATGGGGTGGGATTTAATGTCAGTTACTCCATTTTAATTGTGGATAATTTTGACCGCCAGGCCAGCTGGTCTTTACCCTATCATCCTTTTGTGGCCAGCCACGGCGAAGCGCTGCATAAACGCGGACACGGATTCGATTCCTGCACTGAAACGGCAGTACAGAACGGTGACATCAATTTGCTGGACTATGAAGTGGTCATTTATTTTTGCGGAGATGACAGTCGTGACGAGGAGTCGCTGGCAGCTGCCGATCAGTTAAGATTACTGGACTACTTAGAAGCCGGCGGGAAACTGTTTATCTCCGGTTCAGAAATTGGTTACGATTTCGCGGCCACTACTCCCGATGAATTGAACCGCTATGAATATTTATTGCGGGCCCGTTATCTGGGAGACCTGGCCGGGTCTAACCGGGTATTGGGAGAACTGGGAACGGCATTTGAAGGACTGGATTTTACCTATGGTACCCAGACCGG
>MESS01000152.1:3334-6572 GCA_001771055.1 Caldithrix sp. RBG_13_44_9 | reverse complement strand
TATATCGAGGATTATCCCGATTACCTTCAACCGCGGTTTGGAAGTGAGACCGCCTTATTTTATGAAAATCTGCGGATTGCGGGTCTGCATTTTACCGGGACCTATGGAGCCAGCACCATACCGGCCCAGGTCGTTTACCTTGGATTTACCTTTGAGACCATCGAAAGTCCTACTGACCGCGCTGAATTAATGGGCCGGGTATTGACCTATTTCGGCTTACCAGTAGATATTGCGGACCAGCCTTTGCCAGTAGTTGAGCAGTTTGAATTAGGACAGAACTTTCCTAATCCTTTTAATCCGGCAACAAAAATTCATTATACCCTTCCCAGAAATCTCAATAATTCTCAGGTAAATTTAGAGATTTTTAATGTGCTGGGTCAGAGAGTACGAACCCTGATAAATGAAAAAAGGTTGGCAGGAACCTATACTGTTGAATGGGATGGGAAAGATGACCGGGCCAGACCGGCAGCCAGCGGCGTTTATGTATACCGTCTGCGAGCCGGGGAATTTACCGATTCCCAGAAGATGATTTTATTACGCTGAGATCGACCTCCCGATATTTTTAGACAGGATATTTTTTTTGACTGGATAACGGCGAAGCCATCCCTTCCCTGGGACAAGATTGACAGGATCAGATATATTTCATCCTGATAAAATATAACATAACAAAATATTTTAACTGATATAACGTTTCAATTTTGCCACCATCTATTAATGTCCCGTAGGGACAAACGAATTTAGCCCCTCCATACATTGATGGGCCAATGGAAAATACACAAAAATTATTCGTCCCGCAGGGACGATTGAAATAAATATAATAGATTAAAGCCATCTCCCCAAGGATGATATCCCACCTTCGGGAGGTTAAGATAAACTCACTTCAAAATTATCATTTTTTTGGTGATACTTCGATTGTCCTGCGACAAAGAATAGAAATAAATTCCGGATGCCAATCCGGAAGCATCAAACATCATTCGGTGACGGCCTTTCTCATGATATCCATCCCATAATGTTGCCACTTTTTGTCCGAGAATATTATAAACCACTAATTTGATCCTTCCGCTGTTAGCCAGGGTAAAGGCAATGGTGGTATTCGGATTAAATGGATTGGGATAATTATTTTCCAATTCAAATTTATCGACTAATTGCATTTGTTTCTTGTCGAGTCCGCTGATCACATTAGCCGGATCAGTATTGAAATGCAGAGTATCCTCGGCTGTCAGCGGTTTCTTGGCATAAACTAAAATGGAGTCACCAATACCAGGGAGAACCCTATTGCCAGCTGGCAGCTGAGGCTGGATCACTGCATGAGTATCGCCCAGTTTGGTCTTATAAGGCGGCGGAGTCAGGATGCGGATGGTTTCATGTGGATCCCATTTCTGATTGTAAAAACCCCCGCCTTCGATCACCCATAAATCCAGAGGCTGGTTCTCAGTAAGGTCCCAGGCCCGGAAGGGCACCTGCACTTCAAAAATACCAGCAATGGACATGGCAGTATCCAACGGAGTGGCCCACTGACCATTGGGCAGGGTATCCATGCTGCCCCAGATCAAGGCCGCATCAATCGGGGCAATTCTTCTAAAATTATCATTGGTGGTGGAAATGACAAAAGTAAGATTACTGCCAGTATGATTGCTGAAAAACGATTTAGAGGTATCAATATCCAGAGTGAAAACCGGCCGAACTTCAGCTGCCACCCCTTCAAAAGTTGGAGTAAGATAAAATATTCCAGCCCCGCCGCTGAATGGATAATGATCCACCATGGTCTGCGAAGTATTTAAATTGACAATCTTCATGGAATCCGGCAGAGTATCAGGAGTGGTAAAAGTGATCTCATAACTGTCTCCGGTCAAGGCAGTACTGTCCATTACATGAATGATGAACTCACTGCTGGTCCTGCCGTTCACCCGGGTGATGATAGAAGGATTCATATAACCAGTGGGAGATGTCAAAACAATTCTTCGACCAATGACTTCATAATCATGGTTATACTGACCCCAGCTGGACCAGACTGCTACAATTTCTTTATCGCTATTACCGGCAATCGCAGCCGGTTCCCACTGAAAACTGGAGCTGGTTACATTGACTTGGGTTTCCAGGGTCAGTTCGCGACCAGATTTAGAATAGATCTTGGTATAGATCCCTTCCCGGTCACCATCCTGTTTCCAGCTGGACCAGATCACCGCAAAATTCTCAGACGTCATTTTGACAATTTTTGGCAGCCATTGATAATAGGCAGTACTGCTGTTTACCCGTATTTCTCCGCTTAATTTGTTGGCCTGAGCGTCAAAGCGCTGTAGATATATTCCGCCATCATCTCCGTCCTGCTCCCAGCTGCACCAGGCAACTACAAATGAACCATCATCGAAGGCTTCAATATCACCCAGCCACTGGTAATCGTTGGTGAAGGTGTTGATCTGGAATTCACTGCCAAGCTTATTGCCGGCACTATCAAATCGTTGACCAAAGAGTCCGTAACCTGAAGGAGTAACAATATCCTGTTTCCAGGATTCCCATACTATGACAAATTCATCATTGGTGGTCAGAGCAATGGCAGGCCGGGCCTGGCTGTAGGCGGTGTTGGTGTTTACCTGAATTTCTCCGCTAACAGGATTACCATCAGCATCAAAAAAACGGGCGAAAACTCCGCGATCGCCCCCATCCTGCATCCAGGAATCCCACACCACAATAAAACCGCCGGCATTTTTCCAGGTTACTACCGGGCGGGTCTGTGCATAGGGGATGGTACTATTAATGAGAAAGTTAGAACCGAAAGGCTGATTACTGCGGAAAATCTGCCCGTAAATATCATAACTATCGGCAAAATTCGATTGAGATGCCCACACCACCACAAAATCGCCAGCAGCATTCATCGCTACTGCCGGTTTTTCCTGATCTCCGATGGTAGTGGTATTTACCTGAACTTCCGAACCGATCTTCAAGTCCTGGGGATCAAATAACTGCAGATAAATATCTCCCTGCGAATGGCTGTCAACCTGAGCTTCGGAAGTCCAGACCACCACATAATTTCCGGCGGCATCCCGGGCAATGGCGGGTTCCCGTTGAGTGGAATCCAGTTCAGTGTTTACCAGAAACTCATTCTGAGCATAGTTTAGATTTATGAACAAAAATATTAAATATAAAATTTTAAATGCTCTCATGACTCACCTCATTTCAATTGGAAATCAAGCAGGGGATAGCTTGTTGCAGAAGAATAAGAATAATGCCACCATTCCGC
>MESS01000152.1:2283-3241 GCA_001771055.1 Caldithrix sp. RBG_13_44_9 | reverse complement strand
ACTGGCCATCTCCGAGAAGTCATCAAAATAGGTTGGCATTTCCAGTTCCGCACCAGTTCCTAAATTTACCAGTGTTACATCCACTGCTGCCCCGCGGTTATGGCTGGAGCCGGTATAGGGATTGGCAACATAGGTAGGATCAGGCAGAATTTCCCACATCAGGAATTGCACTGACCGCGGCCGGTAGCCGTCCCAGATCTTCAATCCTAATCCCTGGGGATAACTGATTCCGTCGTGAGTGAGGATATTTCTCAAACTGTCCTGAATAATCATTAACCTGTTTACCACGTTATGAGCTAAATAGCATTCGTCAGTGGTATACATTTTTTGTGATAAGAAATTATCCACCGTATTATATTTCAAATCGATCACAATATCGGGAATGAACTCTTTTACATTGACCAGTTCATCCGGTGCATTCTGGGAAAGTGTTGCCGTGGCATAAAAAATCAAAAGCAACATGATATATTTCATGTTCAACCTCATTAAAAATTACTTTTTCTGCTATTTTATCAGCATGATCTTACGGGATAATACTTGGTGCTCCCCCTTCAGCCTTAAGAGGTACATCCCGCTGGGAAGTTCTTCGCCTTTCATATCCTTAGCCTGCCAGATCAGCTGATGCTCACCTGCCGATTGCCAGCCGTGGAACAATTCGGCCACTTTTTGGCCTTGGAGGTTATAGACACGCAAATCCATCTCGCTGCCGGTGTAAAGCACATAGGGAATCGTTGTGGTCGCATTGAATGGATTGGGATAATTAGGCAGCAGTGAAAACTGTTCCGGCATTTTGATTGGTTCATAACTCGCCAGGTCGGTCAGACTGGGAGAGGTCAGACAGGCAATTGTACCCAGGGTCAGTTTGGCGATTTTGGTTACCAGTGGCAGGTTGACCCGCTCCGGGGTATCCTCCCGGGTATGGTAATAAGGATTTTTTATATACCAGGGTGGATTATTA
>MESS01000152.1:632-1935 GCA_001771055.1 Caldithrix sp. RBG_13_44_9 | reverse complement strand
GACATTTACAAGTGGAAATGAGTTATAGGGAAAAGGAGCTCCGGAAATGAAAAAGGTATCGAATTCCACAGCGGTGAGTCCAGGATAACTTTCTAGAGTTTGTTTGATGTAGTTAGCTGCCCAGATATTCCCGGAAGTGAAGGTTACCCGGCTTTGGTTTCCATCTGCCCAGCTGAGGTTATTAATGTGTTGGGATATATTAGCGCTGTCCACCTGCTGAATCAGCGAATCAATGGCTGGATGGTAAAAGGAGGTGTCAATCTGGGCAGGCGATTGAGTGAGAAAACAGAACAAAAAAATTAGGATTATTCTTAATAGTCTCATTTCACACTCATCGGAATATGTTAAGGAAGCGAATTTGAAAATTACTGCTATCGTATAGAGATAGACATCCTTGAAAAGTTTTCCCTGATTCAAGGGAAAATATCAGGAGTTTCCCTGATACCATTGATCAGGGAAACTCCTGTATGGTACATACTATTTCAACAGGGTCATTTTTTTGATGTCGCTGGATAAACCGGCGGTCAGACGGTAAAAGTAAATTCCGGAAGTAAGGTTTTTTGCCTCAAAACTGACTGCATAGTTTCCCGGTTTCATTCTTTCATTGACCAGGGTAGCGACTTTCTGTCCCATCACATTATAGATTTCCAACATCACCTGTTCGTTCTGGTCGATCTGAAATTCAATTGAAGTGATAGGATTAAACGGATTGGGATAATTCTGTTTCAATACAAAAGATTCGGGTAGGTTATTATTCACTTTTTTAATATTCACCAGAGCACCCAGATCCCCGTCAAAGATCCATTTTTCCACTTTCCAACCATAGTAAGTCTGAGAGTAGACAGCTGGTTCCGTGGGTTCAACATCCACATCACAGATAGAGGTGAATCCGCCAGCATGTCCATTATTTGATCCGGTACTATATGACCCGGTAATCAGATAATTCCATTCGGCGACATCGATAGTATCGAATGGTGTACCTGCCCCGGGATGGAAAAAATACATCCGGCCATAGGGATAACCACCGCCGCCACCAATATGAATAAAGCTATCCACAGCTACACACACCAGGGGAGGATTGGGTATAAAGGCCATACCCAAAACACTGGGAGTACCATACCCACCATTACCAATGGTGTCATCTGCTGCCAGAACAAAATTAAATCCGATATCCTGGGAATAACCAGTAGTTGGACTGCCGACAAATTTAAGGATCCGGCGTTCAGTAGTGGCACTAACAAAAATAGCGCTGCCATCCCCATTAATGGTTATACCCTGGTAAATTCCGGTCGGAAGATCGATC
>MESS01000152.1:0-584 GCA_001771055.1 Caldithrix sp. RBG_13_44_9 | reverse complement strand
CCCGCGGCGTCTATTCCGGCGTATACCCGCACTTCATTGGTTTTAGTATCATTCCCTCTGTAGTCAACCACATAGACATATCCATTGGTATCCACTTCAACTCCGAAAATATCCTGGGTGCCGGTTTCCATCCGGTATTCGGTGGAAGTAACTCCAGAAGCAGTCAGTTCGAAGACCAATATATTATGCGCTGGATCATTATTGGCCACATAGACTCGTCCGTTGGGTTCACCGGCCATCTGCCAGGCACCCTGGAAGGTTACTTGATCCAGGATATATGTCCAGGAAGTAAACTGGGCACTGGTTCCATATTGAGGTAAGGTTTGCTGTCCATTAATTGGAGAGGGGACCCTTCCCTGCGCTGAATCGGCATCCCAGTATCCTACCAGATAATTACCAGGTGGATTGAAAAGATTGGTGTCCGGATCAGGTGTTTCAGTAACCAGCGCCACGAAACGGTTCGGACCAATAACCGCCACGCTGGATGTTTGATATCCAGTGCCATTCGTGCCATCATCATAAGGTGTGTATTGACACAACCACTGATTGGTCTGGGCAAAACCTACTATTACCATAAAGAGAAC
>MESS01000151.1:25874-26399 GCA_001771055.1 Caldithrix sp. RBG_13_44_9 | reverse complement strand
GGCAGGGATTTTTTCTCCGCTGCAACAAAATAATTCAGGACACACTTTCCGTTCCCTCTTACCCCGATCCGTAATCCGGAAGGCGCTTCCTTATTTTCTGGCAGCAATTGCTTAAGTTGTTTTATTGCTTTGTCAGTTATTTTTATCATTCTATTTTTCCAGTTTTTCAGAATAATACATTGAAATGAGTTGTATGGATTATCTTCATAATAATCAAGAACTTATTTTAACACTTGACACTTTTCCAGCTTACCATTTGAATGAAATTTCAATATAATTTCACTGGCTGATTTTGCATGCTCCAGGAGAAGTTCTTCCGGATAACCATAAGGAGCAAAAATGACCATTAACACCTCCCGGCTCTGCAGGTCTATAGAAGTACGCAGGCTATCCGCGCTGGGATTACCAAAAGCTCCCAAATCATCGGCCAGGCACAGACGATTCCCCAGATGTACCGATTCTTTACCAATCCCTTCATATTCTTCGTTTACAAATCCCAGGCGAAAATAAATGTCCCCCTTAATT
>MESS01000151.1:18228-25860 GCA_001771055.1 Caldithrix sp. RBG_13_44_9 | reverse complement strand
CAATCCTATCGGTAAAAAAAAAGAAAGTGAGGCATAATTACAGGCATCCACAATGGAATTGATCTGATATAGTGGTTTGCCTTTGATAATTCTCCGGAAAAGGGCTTCCGAGGAAGGCCGGATACGGGTAGGTTCAATTCCCACTGCCCGGTAAAGAACACGGGCTGGCCTTAACAACGATAATCCCTCAGAAGGATGATCATATTGATGAATATAATCCTTCTGTAATACTCCTATTTCCTGCCATAATTCTTCATTTTTAGATTGACAACTCAGTCCCGAAAATTCTAAGCTGGCTGCCAACAGTTTTCCGACTACATCAGGTAAAAATTGAAGATTGGACTTTATCATAATGAGAATAAGGAGGGATAACTTCCCTTAAAATTCTCTACTAATTTTTCAACAATGGGAATATCTGCCGGAGAGAGTTCATAATTCACCAGTTTTTCGATGGGTACCCAGCGAATTTCCTTATGATCGGACAGCCGGAGGGAACCTGTCATCAATTCGGCAAAATAGGCTAATAACAGAATATTTTCATGTGGATAAGAATAATTTACTGCAGAAAAAAGTTGACGGACGGCAATCTTTAGGCCAAGTTCCTCCTCAATTTCCCGAGTCAAGCAGTATTCTGGCGATTCTTTTACTTTGAGTTTTCCACCAGGAAATTCCCATTTCAGAGGATTGGTTTTATCGGGACGGCGCTGGGCCAATAACACGCTGCCATCGTGATTCAATATAATTGCCGCCAGAACTGGCACAATGGGGTTGGAATTATAATTCAATTCGAATTTTTCCTGGTTTCATTATCTAACCTGCCAATGATAGGTGCAGGACATTTCTACAAAAACTAACTCTTTTACCCAATAATATAAAAAAATTTCCCGTCAGTTCACTTTTTTTTCTAAAAAAATAATATAAGTTTAATAAAAATAAAAATAAAAGGTAGAAAATCAAAAAATTTATTCAGGAGAATAATTTCAGAACCGGCTTGGATTAAATGAATTTTTGAACTTCGCTGACAATTTTTTCCTCCAAATCGGTATACCGCCCGGCATATCTCGCTCCGGCGGCATGCATATGCCCACCACCACCAAAAACTTTCGCTATCGAGTTGACATTGACATTCCCCTTGGATCGAAAACTGATTTTATAATAATGAGACTGGACTTCCCGCACAAATATTCCGACTTCTACTCCCTGGATGGCCACACTATAATTGGCCAATTCTTCAATTTCCGCATGATTATTGGTTTCCATGATTTCTAAAGGAATAAAAATAACACTCAATTTTCCATCTAATAATACTTTCATATTGGCCAGGGCATATCCTAATGTCTTCATGGAATGAAACGAGTTATTAAAAAACAACGCACCGGAAATCTTATGAGGCTCTGCACCATGTGCCAACAGCTTAGCAGCTATTTCAAAATCTCTCTGATGGGTGTTGGAGAATGAAAACCGGCCGGTATCATACATTATTCCGGCAAAGATCAGTTCCGAAAGGGGCTTGGTTAATGGAATACCGGCCAGATCAATAATATCATAAATTAATTGGCTGGTAGAACTGGCTTCTGTATCAACATAATTATATGCCGCAAAATCTTCCTCTATTGGATGATGATCAATTTTTACACAATTTTCCCTGGCAGGCATCAGAATGGCCGGATCCCCTACTCTTTTTAAACTGGGAACATCCAGCACAATAGCAGCCCGAAAAGTGGATTTAAGTTCTGAAGCATAGGAGCGGATGGTCTTAATGCCCCATAGAAAATCATATTTACCATCCACCTGTTGATCGTGGATAATTATTTGATATTTCTTCTTCAAATTTTCCATTAAATAGGCAATAGCTAAGACTGATGCAAAGGCATCACCATCAGCATTCATGTGAGTTGTAAGAAGAAAATTATCCTGATTCTGGATCAAATTAATAATCTGACTTACCGTTTGTTTCATCTGATACCCCATGGAAATCTGAAATTGTAAAAAACTTGAGACCAGTATTGAAAAAAAAATAGTCAAAATAATAATTCCGCCAACTATGAAAATCAAGGTGATTTTAACAGATGTTAAAAATGACCAGGTCGAGCTCGCTGGTATATTGTTCATAATTATGATTGAAGATTGTCGGATATTATCCTATATTTTTCTGTATTTAAGGAGAAGGATCATGATAAAATTTTCTAAACTTTTCATTTTTATCTGCTATTTGACAGTTTTAGCATTGCTACCTGCCCTGGATTTATTCGGTCAATTGACTGGGGATGATCAGGTTACTGCTATTTCGACATTTTCTATCGTAGGACGTGATTCACTTACTGATGAACTAGGGGTGGCAGTTGCCTCCCGTTTTTTTGCGGTTGGATCAGTGGTTCCCTGGGCTGAAGCTAATGTAGGGGCAGTGGCCACTCAATCCTTTGCCAATACTTCCTTTGGATGGAGAGGTCTGGAACTATTAGGATTAGGACTGAAGCCGTCCGAAGCGATCGATCTCTTGCTACGTTATGATGACAATCCCGCTAAACGACAACTGGGGATGGTTGCAGCCGATGGAAAATCCGCCACCTACACCGGTGAAGAGTGCATCGCCTGGGCCGGTGGGCGAAACGGAAAGAACTATGCAGTGCAGGGAAATATCCTGGCTGGAGAAGCAGTAGTGTTAGCAATGGAGAAAACTTTTCTGGAGACCAAGGGGACTCTGGCCGACCGACTTTATGCTGCTCTTCTGGCCGGGGATAAAAAAGGCGGCGATTCTCGGGGGAAACAATCAGCTGCACTGGTGGTGGTAAAAGAGGGTGCAGGTTACGGCGGTTATACCGATCTGGCGATCGATATCCGGGTAGATGACCACCCTGAACCATTCCAGGAACTGGGACGCTTACTGGTGATTGCCCAGGTCAATTATTCCTGGAATGAAGGCTGGACGCTTTTTACCCGCCAGGATTATGCCGAGGCCCTGCCTCACATTGAACGGGCTGCTAAACTGGCGCCGTCCAATGCTGAGGTTTTATATGATCTGGCGGTGATTCGATTGGCGGCTGGTCGGACTGCTGAGGCGCTGGAAGCTCTACAAAACGCTTTGGCTCTGAATCCAAATCTAAAAAAGCAAGCCTCAGTTGATAAAGATCTAGACTCTCTACAACAGAATGTGGAATTTCAGAAATTGATCAAATAAATTTTATAAAGGGCTCAGGAATATCCGGTTGAATAAAAGTCACCCTGAACGACGACCTGGTAAAATTTCTGTCTCCAAAGTGACTAAAGTTTGGAGGAAATATTCACCCTGATTCAGAATAGTGCCTAAGAGACTCCCATTTCAGAAAGTTATTCATCTGTAAATTAATATAACAGATATTTTTGCCGAATCGGTCGAAAGACCTCCACCTCTTCTTCCATTTTCTGTTGGATGATATGGAGGGAAGTCTGGTGCTCAATCATCTGTCGTAGCCAGCCATTACCCGCCAAAATATCAAAAGGCATTTTTTCATATTCGTACTCGTAGGGTGGATTTTTCCAGTTGAAATGATCGGGATACATCCTGTAGATTATTTGCAGAAGACTTATGGTGGTCACTACCGGCTGGAAAGCTGATTTATCTGTCACATGAATAAAAGCTCCCTCACAGATCTCATCCCTGTATTTCTGAAAGGTAGGCAGAAATTGCACTGGACGGAAAAAAACACCTGGCAAGTTTTGGATATTCAGCTCGTGACATAATCTGCGGCCGTCAATCCAGGGTGCACCAAAAGTCTCAAAAGGTCGGTTGGTACCCCTTCCTTCAGATAGATTGGTTCCTTCTAATAAACACATTCCGGGATAAACCAGGGCAGTTTCCCAAAAAGGCATGTTGGGAGATGGCATTACCCAGGGGAACTGAGTTTGGGGAAAATAATAGGCTCGTTTCCACTTTCGCATCCTGATAACTTTCAATCTGAGCGAAGAAAAAAAGTGATCCTTCAAATATAAGGCTATCTCTCCCATGGTCATTCCATGACGCTGCGGAAGTGGATAGAGCCCGACAAAACTTTGGAATAACGGGTCCAAAACCGTTCCTTCAACCTGCACTCCGGAAATCGGATTGGGCCGATCCAGCACAATCACCCTGATATTATTCTCCTGACAGGCTTCCATCACCAAAGCCATGGTCCAAATGAAGGTATAATAACGAGAGCCCACATCAGGAAGATCGATCAAAAATACTTCAACATTGCTCAACATGGCCGGGATTGGTTTCCGGTACTGACCATAAAGAGAGAAAATCTTTAATCCGCTTTGCTCATCCAGAGAACCTTCCCACTCAATCATATTATCCTGAGTTTGCCCCCACAGACCATGCTGGGGACCGAAAACCGCTTTAATTTCAAGATATTTCTGCTGATGATAAGGCAACATCAATTCCAGGACATGGTGAAAATGGTGGTTAATTGAAGCCTGATTATTTAATACCGCGATTTTTTTTCCCTGTAAGGATTTAAAACGATCTTGCTGAATAATATCCAAGCCGGTTATCACGCTCATGCCAATTTGCTCACTTTCTTAAACCAGTTTAAGAGTTCTTCCCAGAGTTCATCCGCATTTTGAAAAATCCGGCTGCTGGCCGGCAGTGATTCCAAAAAAATCTGGCCGTACATTTTTTTTATAACCCGGTTGTCCAGTATGATCACCGCTCCGTAATCCGAGGTTGAGCGAATCAGCCGGCCAAATCCCTGGCGTAATCTGATAACCGCCTCCGGAATAGTAAAATCCATGAAGGGATTGCCTCCCATCCGCTGAATCATTTCTGCTTTGGCTTGAATGACCGGTTCAGTTGGAACATCGAATGGCAATTTGGTGATCAGGAGAATCTCCAGCGCCTCTCCCGGAACATCGATCCCCTCCCAAAAACTATCCGTCCCAAAGAGATAAGATTTAGGGTGTTGTTTAAATTCATTAATCAAAGAATGGCGATTACCACTGATTCCCTGAGCCAGCAGGGGAATTTTTTCTGCTTCAAAGGTCAAACGCAGAGATTCATACATATCTTTCAACAGAGCATGAGAAGTGAAAAGGACCAGGGTTCCCCGTGGTTGCTCTTTTACCAATTGTTCGATAAATTTTTTAACGGCGTCCCGGTAATCTGATGAACGCGGATCCGGTAGAAACGTTGGAATAGCTAATAAAGCCTGTTCTTCAAAATTAAATGGGGAATCCAGTAATAATTTTTGCAGACGATCCGCTTTCAAAACATTTAAACCTGCCCGCTCGATGAAGTAATCAAAATTTTTACTTACCGTCAAGGTGGCAGAGGTAAAAATCCCGGTTCTTAATTTGCTATAGAGTTTCTCGGATAAAAGTTCGGCAATTTTTAACGGAACAGCATACAAACGGCTGTCGTCTGAATCCTGCCGACCAGGAAGCTCAAACCAATAAACCCAGTTATCCCATTCTGCTGAAATTAAATAATCCAGGGTGCCGGTTAAACTTTCTAAATTGGTCATCTGGGCAAATAATTCCTGTTGAATTTGTTTCTGGTAACGAAAACTATCTGCCGGGATTTCCCGCAAAAACTCGATTAAAGAGTGAACATTATTCTGTAACCTCCGCAATAACTCAATGAGTTCATGGTAATAAGAAAATATTTTTTCTTTTAAACCTTCTGCTTTCTGATAGCGAAATTTGTAAGAAAATTCCGACTGCCCCGAATCGGCCACCAGGCTGCGCAGCAGCGAAGTTAACTCCTTGAAAAAACCCTGGGCGGCAATCCAGCTTTGACTCACCAGGGGATTAAGGCTTTGGAGTTGATTGAGAAGGAGTTCTTTTTTCAGAGAATCCAGATTACTTAATTGAATTCTTTTTTTAAGTTGGACTAAAAGTCCGGTTTCGTACTTTTCCTTTTGATACAGTCGCTGCAGTGTTTCCCGGAAGTCCCACCAGGAAATTTGCATTCCCAGATAATCAGTGGCCACCTTTTCTATATTGTGGGCCTCATCAAAAATCACATTCACATATTCATTTAAAATGGAATTTGCGGCAGCCAGATCAGAAAATAACAGGGAGTGATTCACCAGAACCAGGTGGGCGTTGCGGGCATGATTTCTGACTCGCCATAAGAAACAGTGCTGATAGTATTTGCAACTGCGCCCCGGACAATAATTATCCTCGGCAATGAATTTAGACCACAGGCCGGCATTCCGCTCTGCGGCAAAACCATTATTCTCAGAAATATCCCCTGTCTCAGTTTTTTTAATCCACAGTACCAGCGGTAATATTTTTACCCGTTCATAAACCGATAACCGATACTTCATATCATTCAAAATGGTATACCATTTATCCAGGCATAAATAATTAGCCTTTCCCTTGAGAAGGACCGCTTTGAATTTTGTCTTCAGAATGCTGTGCAGTATCGGTAAATCCTTGAAGAACAACTGTTCCTGCAGGTTCTTGGTATTGGTGCTGATGACAATCCGTCCAAATGGACCATAATTTTCCACACTCCATTTGATAGCCGGAAGGAGGTAAGCCATGGACTTCCCGGTACCGGTTCCTGCTTCCACCACTAAAAATTTTGATTCATTAAACGACCGTGCCACCTGTTCAGCCATTTCCACCTGGGCAGAACGGTGTTCAAACTTACCGAATGATTTTTCCAGCATCCCATCCCGGTCAAAAAAGGCCGCTATTTCCTGGTCATCAACCGGATCTGTTTTCAACTGTCCATTCTCAGGAGTATCCTCCTCCCCGATAATATTAAAAAGTTGAGTAGAATAAATAAACGACTCTTTATCCAGAGTATGCTCAAAATGGTATTTGCCGCTGGCTAATAAAGTATATAACTGCAGTAAAAAAATTTTAGCGGGATCATCAGTGGGTTCTAATATTTCAACGATCTTCCGGATATCTTTAAAATCGGTGCGAAGTGAGATTTCGATCAATTTCAAAAATATTTCGGCGGCAGCGCAGGCATCGGGCAGGGCACGATGATGCTGAGTGATCTCAATCTGAAAATATTCTGCTAATTTGACCAGTGAAAATCCTGACTGAAATGGCAGAAAAATTCTGGCCAGGGTCAGAGTATCATACTGGGGATTCTGAAGCAGCAGATTTTTCTGATCTTCAGGTTGATTAATCTTTTGCTGGATGCTTTTTTTTAGGTGGTATTCCAGAAAAGGAAGATCAAACGGGGCGTTATGAACTATTAATGCATCTTCCCCAATAAATTGTAAAAATTTGAGAGCGATGTCATCCAATTGGGGTGCCACCGCTACCATCTCATTGGAGATACCGGTCAACCGGCTGATATGGTAGGGAATGGCCTGGGTTGGTTTCAAAAGAAACTGCAGTTTATCTTCCTTGGCACCCTCTACGTACCGAACCGCCGCGATTTCTATGATCTCATCTTTCAAAAATTCCAGCCCGGTTGTTTCAATGTCCAGAGCGACAAACCGACTGATCTTAAGTTCATGTAAAATTTGCGATTCGATCATATTGGTATATTTATTTTCACCGATTTTCGAAAAATATACATTTTAAATAAATGAACCGCCATAGAAAAACAAGGAAGATTTTCCATAAAATCGCTGGAGCACCGTTTTTCAATAAATTTAATCGATCTCTATTATCAGTGTAGAATTAATCTTAGTACACCCCCAT
>MESS01000151.1:15044-18204 GCA_001771055.1 Caldithrix sp. RBG_13_44_9 | reverse complement strand
TTCATTCTGTTTTTGATCAACCTCCTCTATAGAAAAACTTCCTGTTCTATCAATTTTGAATTTTATCAAGATGTTCCAGGAGGTATATGAATTTACCCGATCAAAAAATATCATTGTTAATTGTAAAAAAGTGAATTTTTACTGATTAAAAACTTCGAAATCCCTATTGACAATAATTTTCCTTTTAATTAAATTTTTTATGTTATAAATTTGATTTAAATTTTCCGATAATACGGCAGATGATAAAAAATTTTTCCTCCATTTCTATACCGAGAGGTGGTTTCATGAAGTATACTGTCCTCATATCCCTTTTGCTGATCAGCATTTCAACATTGTTATTATTGCCAAATACGACCTTTCCCAGTGGACCTGCGTGGTATGAGGCTTATAATAACGGATTGAATGATATGAAACGGGCTGATTGGAATAGCGCCCTGGCAAATTTTCAACAGGCGGTTCAAGTTCAAAATAAAGACTCCGGAAAAATTCGAGTCTATGGGGCTGTTTTTGCCGAATACTACCCGCATCGGGAAATGGGTATCTGTTATTTCCACCTTAGTGACCTCGAAAAAGCCAGGCAGGAGCTCACTCTGTCCCTGCAGCAATCCTCCTCCCGCCGGGCACAAACCTATCTGGAAGCTGTAAATAAGGGTCAAATTCCACCTCAAACCACTCCACCTGTCGAGACACCGGCTCTTACAGGTACTGCAGCCGTTGCCGCCATTCCTCCATCAGGTTCAGAGATTGTGGGTGATCGTTTAAGTATTGCCGTCCTTCCCTTTGAAAGCAAAGGGCTTGGCAATGAATTAGGATCAATTGATCTATTGGATAAGTTGATTACTGGCTTTGTGAACATAAACCGTTTTAAGGTGATTGAGAGAGCCTTGCTGGAAAAAATTCTGGAAGAGCAGAAATTGGGGATGAGCGGTATTCTGGATGCCTCCACCGCCGCTGAGATCGGTAAGGGCATTGGAGTGGATGCGGTGGTGGTAGGAAGCGTAACCAGAGGCTCTGGAGCATTGAGCATCGATGCCCGGTTGATTGATACGGAGACTGCTCAAATTGTTACCGCCAAAGATGCCTACAGCGCCAATATCTCTTTTCAGGAAATTTCTCAGATGATCAATCAGTTAGCCGAAAAGATCAAAGCTGAACTACCTGTAATAAATGGTTACGTGATTGGCGCAAGTGATGACAAAGTAACCATTGACATTGGGCGTGCCAATAATATCAAAAAAGGTATGAAGTGCATTGTGTATCGCGAAGGTGCTCCCATTGTCCATCCGGTAACCGGAAAAGTAATTGCCCGTGAAATTGACGAATTGTGCGAGATACAGATTAACGAAGTCTTCGATGTGTATTCTACCTGTAAAATCATCAAAACGAAAACTGATGTTCCTAGGATTCGTGATAAGATAGTTACTAAATAGTATAAATTATCTTCAAGTTTAAAGAACTTTTATCGATAATATTCTGGATTATTTTTTTACAGAAGAAATTTTCAACCCCTAAACAAACATAAGGAGGTACTATTTATGAAGCGTTTTACAATAGTTGTTTTGTTATTATTGTTTGTAATCTCGCTGTCGTCGGTATTTGCCCAAAGTCGCAAACCCCAGATTGAGTTATTCGGTGGTGTCGCAATACCACTGGCTCCAGATGGATTTAAAGATTACTACAAGATGGGATTCAGCGGCCATGGACAGTATGTGATCTTCCCGTCACCCAAATTGGGTGTTAGCTTTGGTGCTGCTTACGAAAAATTTACTTTTGATGGCGACAAATTATTGGAAGATTTCGGATTAGCAGGCCTTGGTTTGGATGTCACCGGAAGCGCCAGTGTAATCGAGTTAGGTGTAGGTCTCCGTCCATATTTGACTCCGGTGGAATCCAATACCCAAATGTTCCTTTTTGGCATGGGTACCTATAATTTCATAAAAAGTGAAGCCACCATCTCATATCAGGGACTGGAAGAATCTTATTCCGATGATCTGAATAAGTTTGGTTTGGCTGCTGGTGCGGGATTGGAATTGCCTGCGGGAACTTCCATGAATATCATTTTGCAAGGTGTCTTCCGCTTTATCTTTACTAGTGATGAAGAAATGGGTGGAACCACCCAATTTGTGGGTATCACTGCTGGTTTAGCATTCTAAATTTTTGGATGCTTAAAAATCATTATAGCCAGCTGAAGATAATTCAGCTGGCTGTTTTTTTTAAAGAATTATTTAAAAAGGAAAAGAAATCAGGGAAAAAACTTTGTACCCTTTTAGGAGTTTTCTGCCGTTCAACTCGGTCAATTCAATTAAAAAGGATAAACCAACAATCTCTCCATCCAATTTCCCTATCAGCCGACAGCAAGCAGCTGCCGTACCACCAGTAGCTAACAGATCATCTACAATCAAAATTTTATCACCCGCCTCAATAGCATCTCTATGAATTTCAATACTGTCTTTACCATATTCCAGGTCATATTCTTCCCGCACCACCTCAGCCGGTAATTTGCCGGGTTTGCGAATCGGAACGAAACCGACATTTAATTTATAGGCCAGGGCCGCGCCAAAAATCAATCCCCGGGCTTCTATCGCTACGATTTTATCAATTTCTTTGTCCCGGAAAGGATCATATAAATAATCAACCGCCTCGGCGAACAGTTCTCCGTTCTTCAGCAGGGTGGTTATGTCTTTGAATTGGATCCCCTTAACCGGAAAATCCGGGATATTACGAATGTAACCTGCCAGATTTTTCATATTTGCTTTCCTCACGGT
Organism: Caldithrix sp. RBG_13_44_9; assembly: GCA_001771055.1. Lineage (GTDB taxonomy): Bacteria > Calditrichota > Calditrichia > RBG-13-44-9 > RBG-13-44-9 > RQOF01. Next base: position 15,439 of record MESS01000151.1, on the reverse strand, counting down.
TAAAACTTAATAAGTCAATTAGTAGCCAGCCTCAATGCTGAATTTTTTGAACCTCGCTTCGTAGTCCAGCCATTCTACTTCTACATGTTCCACAAATCCAAAACGGGGACCACGGCGCAATTTCTCTAAAAACTGATCTAAATCTTCGCGAGAACCTTCGGCAAATACTTCCACCCGGCCATCTGGAAGATTTTTTACATAACCAGTTATCTGGAAAGTGCTGGCCTCCCGGGCGGCATAATACCGATATCCAACTCCCTGCACCATACCGCTCACCAGGGCCTTAAAGGCAGTTTTCTCCATCCAGTTTCCTCGCAATGGCTATTGGTTATCTTAAATCACTGCTTTGCAGTGCCAGCTCCACAGCCTGCTGAGGATTTTGAACAACTTTGATC
>MESS01000151.1:11449-15032 GCA_001771055.1 Caldithrix sp. RBG_13_44_9 | reverse complement strand
GTCCAGGATTTCAGTCCAATAACAGGTTTGCCTGATTGCAGAGCAAAAGCAATCTCGGATAGGGTGCCGTACTGACCGGCAATTGCGATCAAAACCTGGGCAGTGTTGACAATAATAACATTGCGGCCGATCCCCATCCCGGTAGCAATTGGAATTCTGACAAAAGGATTGGCTTCCCTGATGTTTTCAGACGGTAAAATTCCAATAGTGAGACCTTTTTCCTCCACTGCTCCATGGCAAGCCGCCTCCATGACCCCGCCCCTGCCCCCGCAGACCAGTATCGCACCTGCCTTCGCTATCAGTCGTCCAACTTCGCGGGCCAGCTCATATTCCTCGGAACTGCACTCCTTGCCCCCAATCACTCCGATTATTTTAGGGATTAAAGCAATGGTTTATTCTCCTTTTCATATTTTGACAGCAATTGCTACCATATACATCGTTTGGATTTTTAAGGTGTTAAACGATAAATCGTTCTGGGAAAAGGAATTGTTTCTCTGATATGAGGAATTCCGCAGATCCAGGCTACCGTACGCTCAATTCCCAAACCAAAACCGGCATGAGGAACAGACCCATACCGGCGCAGATCCAGATACCACTCAAAAGCTTGCCGGGGAAGTTTATGCTCTTCAATTCGTTTTAACAGAGCATCATAATCATCCTCCCGCTGACTACCTCCGATGATCTCACCATACCCTTCCGGTGCCAGCACATCCATAGCCAGAGCTACCCGCTCATCCTGTGGATCACGCTTCATATAAAATGCCTTTACTGCCGACGGATAACGGTGAACAATCACCGGTCGGTCGAACTGCTCCGAAATCACCGTTTCATCCGTTCCTCCGAAATCATTTCCCCATTCAAATTGAGGACTATTGTCTTGAGTACCCTTGTCATGCAGAATTTTCACAGCCTCTGTATAACTTATTTTCGGAAAAGGTGGTTTTACATTGACCAGCTTTGAAACATCCCTTTCCAGAATTTCCAACTCCATTTCCCGTCGTTCCAGCACCCGCTGGACGATGTAACTGATAAAGTCCTCTGCCAATTTCATATCATCATCCAGATCGAAAAAGGCTACTTCCGGTTCCACCATCCAGAACTCGGTGAGATGGCGGCGGGTCTTCGACTTTTCTGCCCGGAAGGTGGGACCAAAGCAGTATACTTTGCCAAAGGCCAGAGCTGCTGCCTCAGCATACAGTTGACCGCTTTGGGTCAAATAGGCATTGCTGCCAAAATATTCAGTCTCGAACAAGGTGGATGTTCCTTCACAGGCCGCAGGTGTGAAGATGGGAGTATCGATCAGAATAAAATTACGTTCGTTAAAAAAATCCCGGATGGCTGATACAATTTCATGGCGTATTCTTAATACTGCAAACTGCTTGCGGGAACGCAACCATAGGTGACGATGATCCATTAAAAATTCTATGCCGTGTTCTTTCTTGGTTATCGGATATTCCTCCGGCGGGACCTGCAATACCAGTAGATCACTAACCTGCAATTCGAATCCCAGTGGTGACCGCTTGTCTTCTGTTACTTTCCCTTTAATAAGCATTGACGATTCAAAGGCTAACTTTTCATACAAAGTGAATACTACTTCGGGTACTTCACCTTTTGCCGCCACGCACTGGATGATATTGGTTCCATCCCGAACTAGTAAAAAATGGATCTTACCGCTGGAGCGTTTATTATACAACCAGCCGGCAATGATTACTTCCTGTCCCAGGTGTTTATGAAGATCCTCTATATACACCCGCTTTTTAAAGTCCTGTTTCTCCATCGTAAGAACTCCTTAAAAATTATCTGATAAAATCACCCTCCGGAGCCGAAAGAATCCGGGAATCAAATTCCGGCAGTACTTCGGCATTTACCAGAAGATATAAAAAATTAGCAATATGCCGGGTTATCCGGGTCAATTTAGAATAGTTTATTTTATCAGCCGTATCATTCACGCTGGTGTAATCGGTATGAAATCCGGTAAAATAATAAACCACCGGTACTTTCCGGGAATGAAAATTAACATGATCACTTCCACTGGTGAAAAACACATTGGGATCGAATAACAAATGCAGCTGTAAGGAATGATTGGCATCATTCGCATAATCTCTCAAAAAGGGTGTCTGTGCCGAATAAAAGATCATCACTTTGTTTTCGGCATTTTCATCTTTCATGGGTTGACGCAATGCCGCAAAGTTAAACGAGGCATCCCGGCCTATCATATCCATGTTAAAAACGACTTTTAACTTCTCCAACGGTATTGGCGAATGCTCTACAAAATACTGAGTTCCCAATTGCCCTTTTTCTTCAGCATCCCAGAATGCGAAAACCAGATTTCTTTTTAACTGTAAGTTTTTTGTACTTTTCACATAAGCCATAGCGACTTGTAAATTTGCTACAACTCCCGAAGCATTATCATCAGCGCCAGGAAATATTTTTCTATCTTTCATACCTTCGTGATCATAATGAGCCCCGATAATCAAATATTCATCTGATATGTCATGTTCCGTATTATGCCTGTAAGCAATTATATTACCACATTTGCGAATTTCTTCGTTCTTGTAGTCTATCGCTAATTTAACTGGATATTCCAGACCCTTCTCAGCCGGCCAACTTAATAGTTTCCGAAGATGGTCTTTCAGATAATCCCTCAATGAATCGTTCATAGACTCAAAATTCTGGCGGAAGACAATATTCCAGAGTCTATCTGAAAATTCAGTTGATAAGTATATTACCGGGACTGCCAGATTCTCAGCCAAAACGAATTTTATCTGATTTTTCTCTGCTAATCGTCGCTGCAGGATTTTACTATATGCTTCCTTATTATCAGGGGTGGGGATCAGGATGAGTGCTTTCCCCCCCTTCTCGGCGACGGTTTTAGCTTTCCAGTATTCCATTGAATATTTGGTCTGATGTGTCCCGTTAAAAAATACTAAGGTATCTTTTTCCAGCGGTTCTCCATATAACCCCAGTACAATCTTATCTTTGACCGGTTGAGCAGAAAAATCGTTGTAAAAATATTCCGGAGCTTCAATGGCATAACCGGCGAATACTAAAGAAGTTTTAGTATCAAGGGATTGGTCTGAATTAAAAAAATAGTGAAAATCGATTCCATTGGTGGCAGGGATAATCGAATCAGAAAAACTAATCGAGAGTTCGGCCGTGATATCGCACGGTTTCATTCCTTTAATTTGAAACTCCTGGAAGAAAGAACTGGTGCTCTCCTTTCCGATGATACCTGGAAGAGGCTGCAATCCTGCCTGTCGTAAACTTTCAGCAATGAAATCACCGACTCTTATCCCACCCTCAACTCCCGCTTCACGGCCGGCAAATTCCTGGGAAGTGAGATGATAGAGATCGGCTCGGATCTGTTCTTCGGAAATGACAGATAGATCAGGGAAATCCTGGCTATAACTATAAACCACCAGACATAATAATATCTGAATACCAATATTTTTCATATCAAAGTCCTGTTTTCGAAACTAAATAATAAACAAATCGGATAATAAAATCAACACGTATTTACGCCGGTTCCAGGAAAAATATTTTTACTAAACCTCTTTACAAAAATAGTAGAGTTCAGTAAATT
>MESS01000151.1:7040-11439 GCA_001771055.1 Caldithrix sp. RBG_13_44_9 | reverse complement strand
GAGTCATCAATAATCAAAAAAGTGAAAGGGGAAGAAATGAAAGAAAGAGTTTTTAATTTTAATCCTGGTCCAGCCACCTTGCCAGTCAGTGTGCTTGAAGCAGCCAAAGAGGAAATGATAAATTATCACGGAGAAGGGATGTCAATCCTGGAGATGAGTCATCGGTCCAAGACCTTCGAAGGGATTTTAAATGATGCCGCCGCTTCCATTAAAAAGGTCATGGGATTTTCTGATAATTACCTGGTTTTATTTTTACAGGGGGGTGCTACTGCCCAGTTTGCTGCTGTCCCCTTGAATTTGGCCGTTAAGGGTAAACCAGCTCTCTACATCAATACCGGTTCCTGGGCAAAAAAAGCCATTTCAGAAGCCAAGAAATTGGGGATCGAGTATAAAGTTATCGCCAGTTCAGAATCCGATAATTTCAGTCACATCCCCAAATCCTATGAGATTGATCCCAATGCCTCCTATCTGCATATAACTTCTAACAATACCATTTTCGGTACCCAATGGCAGGCATATCCAAAATCCGGCAATGTACCTTTAATCGCAGATATGTCTTCAGATTTTTACTGTCGTCGATTTGATCCAAATCTATTTGGATTAATCTATGCCGGTGCTCAGAAAAATGCAGGGCCTGCCGGAGTCACAATAGTTATCATCCGCAATGATTTATTGCCGCGCAGCCCGGAAAATATTCCTACCATTTTAAATTATAATGTTTTTGCCAAAGATAATTCACTCTACAATACTCCTAACTGCTTTGGTATCTATATTGTTGGTCTGGTGATGAAATGGATTCTGGATCAGGGTGGAATCGATAAAGTGGAAGAAGTAAACAAGAAAAAAGCTAAATTGCTCTATGACACTATGGATACCACTGATTTTTATCTTCCGACGGTTCAGAAAGACAGCCGCTCCATGATGAACATCACCTTTCGGTTACCCTCGGAAGAATTGGAAAATAAATTTCTAGCTGAAGCGAAAGAGGCTCAATTGGTAGGATTAAAAGGCCACCGCTCAGTGGGAGGTGTCCGCGCCAGTCTGTACAATGCCATGCCGCTGAAGGGCGTGGAGGCACTGGTTGATTTCATGAAAAAGTTCGAGAAAAAAAGCCGGTAATGAATTGGAAATTTCTCATTAAAAAGGGGAGCCTTTTAAAGCTCCCCTTTTTTTCTTTAATTTTATAGAAATAAGATTACTGGTTGACTAGTTGATAAAGTTGATTGGAACATTAAATTCCTTGGAAAGCGCCAGTAACTTTTCAACTGTTTTATCGTCCAGGGGACAGCCTTCTTTCTCACGGCGTTCCTGCATTTCGAATTCCTTCTCACCATGGACATAGATCCGGCCTTCCCCTTCCGCTTTCTCTGAATTCTTTAATTCATCAATATAGTTGTCCATGTTGGTTCTAAATTCATTGATACCTATAAAATATTCAGGATCGATCACCATAAACATATGTCCTACCCGTGGAGGTACAATTTTGCCTTCCTTCTTACTCACGACATTGGGACCATAATTTGAACCAGAAAGAATGGCACAAAACATATCAATCATAACGGTCAATCCATATCCTTTATGACCTCCATAGGTCTCTCCAGCTCCTCCCAATGGCAGTAAACCACCCCCTAAAAGATCCTTTAAATTACGCTCAACCCGGACAGCATCGTCAGTAACATTACCCTTTTCATCGGTTGCCCAACCCAGGGGCATTTTTTTGTTCAAACGATTATAGACCTCAATTTTCCCTCTGGGAACTGTACTGGTAGCAAAGTCCATTACCCAGGGTTTATTTTTCTTGGTAGGTGCAGCTACCGCGATAGGATTAGTTCCCATAAGAGCATTTTTTCCAAAAGTTGGCACTACCAGGGGTGCCGAATTGGTCATGGAAATTCCTATTAAATTATGCTTTAGTGCCATCATTGAATAGTATCCCGCATAGCCGTAATGGTTGGAGTTGAAAACAGATACCATCCCGAAGCCACTTTTTCGTGCTTTGTTAATGGCTAATTCCATTCCAAATGTCCCTATCACCTGCCCCAGCCCATTTTGTCCATCCACATTCGCTAGTACCGGTGATTCCTTGGCAATTTTTGGTTTGACATCCGGAATGATATATTTAGTTTTAATTCCATCTACATAGCGGTCCAATCGGGCCACTCCATGTGAATCGATTCCACGCAGGTTGGAGGAGACCAGGTTGTCTGCAACCATAAATGCATCTTTTTCAGTCACACTCAATTTCATTAAGATTCCCTTACAAAAATCCACCAGATTTTTCCATTGAATTAACTTTTCAGACATACGTACTCCTTCCTTAATTATTGATGTTTATTTTAATTAATACGATTTTTTAACAATTGACGAAAAGGTACAGCAGAAATGACTGTTAAAAATAAGGAAGAATTGGGAAGAAATAAATAGAATATTTGTAAAAAGATTAAATTTAAGAGAATGAATTCTGTCAGTAGTACCACTTATTAGTATTATCCAAAAACACCTTAATTGAAATACCATCCAGCCTGGTCGTTCATACTCCTGACAATTCAGACAATATAACGGTCGGTGAAGCAGGATATTTGGTCACTTCTTTGCCAATAAGACGAAAACCAAATTCAGATTTATTAATCGATTATGAAGATTTCTCATCAGGATTTTCCAACCACCACCCCACCCAGAATGTGTTCTTCCGTAGACTCAAGTCTGAAAAAAGCATTTAGTTCGTCATCAAAATAGTTTCCTATCCCGCGGACACCAAGATTCAGTGCAGTCGCAATGAGGTAGACGGCTTCGCCGGCCATTCCAATATTAATGTGAGCATAACGATAACCGCGGTCAGAAAAAATATCAATTTCCTTGAAATCACAGGCAAAATAAATTGCCACACTTGCATTAAAAACAGCATCTTGTGCCAGTGTCAAATAGGAAATATCTCCCCGGAAGGTTCCCTTCTTCAGTAATTCTAATTTATGCTCAGAAGGATGATAGAGATACACTCCATTTGCTAAATTTTCTACCTCATTAATAACAACATAGGTATGGTAAGCTGGAAAATTATATATGGCCGGAACTTGATAAATATAATGAAGTATTGTTGAAAGGTCTGAGAGGGTAATGGGAATCCGGAGAAAATTATGTACGGATCTTCTTTGGTAAATGATCTGAAAGGTGGTTTCTGAAAACACCATCTGGGGTTCGGGCAGTGCAATAAGCTCCAGTGGTGCTTTTTTCTTCGCAGGGACTTTTTTAAAAGGTAATTTCACTTCAACATTGATCAAATCATCCCGGGAATTTTCATGTCCTGATTTAAGGTAGAATAACTGCTGAGGATCGGCTGGAAGTCCTGCCAGATTTTTGTCTTCTTTTAACATTCCAAAAGAATAAGTTGCGGTTTTTAGGAAATTTTCTGGTGTACCAATAGCTGCCAGCAAAAGTGTTACTTCTTCACTTGCAATTAAATTGAGAAGTGTATTTATATTTTGATCATTAAAATCACCCAGCAGATTTACGGCCATTCCCAGGCTGGATGCAGCTAAATTAAGGTTTTGCAGAATATAACCGCTGTCCTGCAGGGAGTAGCGAAAAGCTCTGACCAGATATTTCCAGCTATTTCTGGAAAAAATATTGGAAAAAACCAGGTACACTGGTGCCTCTTTAATAAATTCCAGTTGATAGGCTTCCTTCCAGATGTTTTCTTTGAACTGGCCGCTTTTAAGCACTAATAAAGAATGATCGATAGGATGATAATAATAAAGACCCTTCTCCAGATCCGTTACATTGTGACTGACTACATAAATTTCTATGGGATAACAGGCACCGGCTGATGGTGCCGCCCGCAATGGTATTTTTTTGGATCCGTATTCTTTATTCAACGTGATTCCATTGGTCAACTGAAGTAATTGAGACAACTGGTTCAAGGAAATGGTATCAGATTTAAGGTTATAAAATAATCCAAAATGCCGGCTGATATCAAAGTCTTGGTTGAGGCTTCTGTCGCCTGACTCAAAATTATTTGGCAGTTTAATAGACGTTTTACCAGGATAATTTTTAACGGGGAAGCCTTTTATTTCACCCGATAATTCCCGATATACACTCTTCACATCATTAAAAGAATAATTACTCAGCTGGTGGTAATGACTGGCACTTTTAAAAATGCGCATAGCCTACTCCTGTAAAATAACGGGGTGAAAATTTTTTACTTAAAATAGATAAAAGAAGGGATTCAAGCCAGAAAAAACAAAATTACACCAATAAAATTTTAGATATTTCATATGGAGGACCATTTTCAAGTTTTATTTTTGCTTGACAGGTTTAGTAATTTTGACTATTTTTTGTGGCAATTTTATTGCGGGATCGTCTAAGGGTAGGACACCTGGCTCTGGACCAGGTTGTGGGGGTT
>MESS01000151.1:5327-7021 GCA_001771055.1 Caldithrix sp. RBG_13_44_9 | reverse complement strand
AAACGATGAACACAAGATATATCAAGGGTTTCGCCACTTCTACAAAGGGAGTGGCGATTCTTATTTAAGGGGCATTGTTGTAAATTGTGTTTTAAATTTTTAGGAAAAAATAGAAAATGAAGAAAAAAAATAAACAAATTTTTTTGAAAGAACCGCCAGAACATTTTTATTACACTAATGATGAAATCACCACAATAGTATGGGGAATAAGTAACCCACTTTTTTTTATCCAATACAAATATAACATGATGGATATTAATGAAAAGAAATTAATTGGAGACTGGTTGAAAGAAATAAAGCTAAAATATTATAACAGCTGGGATGATATTATTTTAACGATTATTCATTTTTACAAAATAGAGAAGAGTAAAAGGCAAGAAGTTTATTCATTATATCGAGAAGCAACTTTAATTAAATTGGATACTGCAATAAATAATATAAATAAAATTATTCGGGATTTGAAAAGCAAAAATCCGGGTTTGTGTGGTGAATTTTATAGAAAGGTCAAAGTCTATGAAGAAGCCTTTTCAAAATTAAAAAAAGAGAGATCAGGTGAACTAAAATTTTTTGTACCCGCTTATAAAGCCACTATTTAAAAAACTTGAAAAAAAGGGGTATCAGTCAAAGCGGCAAATTCATGCAGCAGTTGAATTATACAAGTTGGGTAAGTTTGAAAAAAAATACCTCCATGAATTTGACTTTGATCGTAAAAAGGAATTTGAATGGGATGAGGAAAATTTATTTGAACATATTCGCCATATCAGAGAGGAAGCATTAAAATCTTAATAGAAATTATTAAGCAATAAAAATCCGCACTTAAGAACCACCTTTTTAGATATAAATCCACCTCTTAACTACTTTGCCAATAAATATCCACTGATTTATTTTGCTATCGTAAAAATGAATTTAAAACGATGGCAAAAAAAGAAATCATAATTTTTGAGTGGGGACGCTGGCTTGGTCTGCGTCAAGCCAGTTTATATTGTGACTCCTCCCCTACCCAGCTCCGCAGGTATATCAAAAGTGGATTATTAAATATTTCAAGGATCAGAGGCGGTCATCCTAAAGTGGATCGTCATGAACTGGATAAACTTTATGAGCGTCACAAATTCAATTATAAAACAAATGAAAAACGATTAATGGAAAGTTAGGAGGTTTTTAAATGGCAAGGCAAAAGAAAGATCAAACGGAAGAATTAATTATGGGTCAAAGTGAATTTTCCCTTCAAGAACTTGAGCGGGCAGTGGAGATTTATCTTGGAATTCCTACCAAGTTTCTCCGGGCAGGCGGTCACTATTTGTACGTCGATCAGGCAGGGCTGGAAAACGAAAGTGGTGGTGTCTTCATCCGCTGGGGTTCACCCCGATGGCCGTTCAAACCAATCATTGTTCCAAAACGATAGGAGGCACAACATGGAAGCATATATTTTTGAAGGTAAATCCGTACCATCATTACGATCAATAATCGAGAAAAAGAATACCGGGGAACCAATTCATGATGATTGGGATCACCTCAAAACTTTTAAGGAAAAGGGTGACCCGGAAATAGTAAAAAAATATGAGCTGGAGGATGATGCTGATTACAGAGATTATTTATTTGAAACCGGTCAATTAAAAAAACCCGCTTCAATAAATGATTCACCTGTTTCGCTGGTACAGCCCAAACCGGCAGCAGATGTCGGTGAGATTAATCGA
>MESS01000151.1:5161-5303 GCA_001771055.1 Caldithrix sp. RBG_13_44_9 | reverse complement strand
CTGCTGGACTTCGTCAAAGAAAACCAGAGGATAAATTCCGAAGAGAATAAGAAGACTTATTCCGAGGATTATCTTAAAAATCTGGTAAATGAAAGTAAGAAAAACACCCAGCAGAAATTAACAAATATTGTAAAGCAGGTGC
>MESS01000151.1:3722-4992 GCA_001771055.1 Caldithrix sp. RBG_13_44_9 | reverse complement strand
AAATCAATTGACTGCCTTTCAGCAAACGCTTGCTCAGGGGGGATTTCCAACAGCGAATCAGGTATTCATGTTTCAGCGGTTATTAAAATCGAAAACTCTAATTCCAGATAATTTACTAAGAACATTATTTGAAAAATAAGAAAGGAAATCATCATGAAAAAATTCAATCAAGATTCACCGGTAGTACCAGAGAAAAAAGTCACTGCGAAATTCGATCCAGCATCCCTGTCCCAGACAGACTTAGAGGCAGCGGTGGAAAATTACTTCCAAATCCATCCAAAATATTTAAGACCGGAGGGGAACAAATTGGTTATTGATATTCAAAAGTTTGAAATCGAGAATCCGAATTACCGGGTTATTGGATGGCCAAATGGCATTAAAGAAAATCCAATAATCAAAGTGAAGGATCATTATAACTATGAAACTAAGTAATCCCGAGGTCAGATGCAGGGTGGGATTACTAATAATCCTGCCCTGATTTTGTAATTGAATAAGAGGAAAATTTGATGGCTTTATTCTGTGAACATTGTAAAAGAGAAATTGGAAAACCGGATCGACAATTTATGAGTGATTTAAAACTGTACTATCTTATTTGTCCCTATTGCGATCATTTATTATCCGAATCAAATCGCAACGAAACAGCAAAAGTAAAGGCCACTGGCACCCACCAGGATGCCCCGGCTAAGGATAAAAAATGAACACCATTGCGGTAATTGTTGATAATAGGGAATGGTATGAGGCGTTGATTAACGATTGCAGGATTATTTTAATCAAACGTTTCTACAATTCCAATTTAGAGGCGATTACTTGTTATGGTGAAATCGGGCAACGAATATTTGAGGATAAAAGTTATAATAAACACGGTAAAGGTAATCAGCAATTTAACACAAAACTTTTTACAGACATAGGTATTGGGCGGGAAACCGGATATAAATGTTTAAGGTTTTATGAGAAGGAAATCAAACCCGGATTAAGGGATGGCCTGGATGTTTGTAACGTGTTACAAACAAAATATCCAAAGGATATTACCTGGCGCAAAATTGTCAACGACTATTTACCCACCTCTGATATTGAACCCGTAAAAGGATGTTTGCGAGATAAATATATTGTACCACCATTCTCGGTATTGGATAGTAAGCAGGGGGATTGGCAAGATCGGAAAAGGGAGTGGTTGGCGTTAGGGATCAAATCCGAGGTTGGCAGATCGTCCAGGGCATATACAAACCCGGATTTTGTTAAAAACATTTGGGGTAAAGATGTAAATGAAGCG
>MESS01000151.1:0-3700 GCA_001771055.1 Caldithrix sp. RBG_13_44_9 | reverse complement strand
CTGTACTGGCCGAGATAATGTACAGGTGGTTTTGCCCTGCTGGTGGAAACATTTTAGATCCTCTTGCCGGTGGTTCTGTCCGGGGCATCGTTGCTAACCATTTAGGCTATAAATATTACGGTATAGAGTTAAGGCAGGAGCAGGTTGATTGTAATCGGGATCAGGCACAGAATATTTTATCTATTGATAATCAGCCACAGTGGTTTTTAGGGGATGCGGATAAAATATTGGATAGTGATTGGCAAATAAAATTTGATTTTATCTTTAGTTGCCCACCTTACATGAATCTTGAGAAGTATTCCAATCTGCCGGATGATTTAAGCAATCTGCCTGATGATCAATTTATAGATAAGTATCAAAGCATTATAAAAAAGTCTTGTGCTTTGTTAAAACCCGGATGCTTTGCCTGTTTTGTTGTTAGTGAGGTTCGTGATCGGGATGGGTATTATATGCGGTTTAAATCAATCACTGAGGATGCTTTTTGTAAAGCCGATTTAAAATTTTACAATGATGCGGTTTTATTAAATAGAATAGGCAGTGCCTGCTTACGTGCACCCAAGCAATTTGAGGCAGGCAGGAAATTAGTTCGTGTTCATCAAAACGTTTTGATATTTAAAAAATTACGAGGTTGATATTGGAAAAGGAAATTGATGTGGATGATTTGCGAAATGCGGTGATCGGTGTAATGGTACAGCAAAAATTATAAACTAAGAACCTGGGGACGGGAAGGGATGAAACAAAATGAATCTAAAATGGAACGAAGTGATTGACAATTTAAAAACCATACCGATTGATATTGTGGCGGTGGATTTAGCTATACCTTTAAACCGCCACCATCGGGGGAACTGCCCTACTGGCCACCCATCAGAATCCGAGCACTGTTTTTCACTCAATTTAAAAAATAACTCATACAAATGTTTTCATTGTGGAATCTCTGGTGATACCATATCCCTTTATCAATTAATCAATCAACTGGCCTTCCGGGATGCAGTGGTGCAGATGGCACCCTTTTATTTAGGAATTGATCTATCTGTTAAAACTAAAACATCACCCACCATTCCTGATTATGAATCTAATAAATACCGCTATCATCTTAAACTGCTCCAACTGGAGAAGGAATTGGTTAATCTGGATTGGGAGGTCAGAAATAAATACTTGTTATCGTTTTACTCGGAGTTAATGGATCAGCTTGAGGGCAATAAAATAGCGATTGCAGATTATTACACCCACCTTGAGAATTTGCACCTGCTCCTGGATGGGTACTTTGCCCGGATGGATGAAGATAAAATAAAGCATGATTACGAAATCATTCAAGAAAGGCAGCGCATTGGAAAGGAATACCGAAAGCATATCAACCAAACCAGGATTAACAGCGCAGCGGATGGCAGAGTTGTTAGAAGATACCGATCCCGAAACTTTGAGAAAAGCCATGTTGCTGGATGAGAGATTTTCTGCACCTACTCCCAGCCAGGATGTGGAGGCCAAATATTACCTTAAATTTGAGCCACCGGATTTTACTGATGATACGGATCGGGGTCGGGCGATATGGTTCCTCTATAATTTCGGCAATCAAATCCTATACAATCATGGGCACTGGAAGAAGCCAAGTTCCAGGGGTTACTTCCATATCTGGAATAATATTTACTGGGAGCCAGATGATTCGAATAAAATCAACGACCTGGTGAACCAGGGTATAAAATCCCTGCATCTTGAGTGTGCACTGGGTAATAACAATAAGTCCAATCAATCTATATTAAACTATATCAAAAAATTATCCAGTTATAAAACTGCCCAGTACATGTTGGAGTGGGTAAAAACCAACCAGGATATTGCGGTACATGTTGAGGATATGGACACAAATCCCTACCTGATCGGATTAAAAAATGGTGTGTACGATCTTGAGCACATGACGTTCCTCTCCCCTACCGGTAAGGATAAGCCCAGGCAATCGGATAGGATCAGCCGGGTGGCCAATGTGGTATTTGATGAGGAGGCCGGGTGCCCCAGGTGGATGGAATTCCTCAATCTGATTTTTGAAGGTGACCAGGAGATGATCGCATTTATCCATCGTGCACTCGGTTATACGTTTTATGGTAAGAGCGGGGAGAAAATATTTTTTATCCTGCTGGGTAAAACAGGCCAGAACGGGAAGTCGACGTTTATCAAGACGTTGCAAATGGTATTTGGTGATTATTCCCGGACGATGGCATTTAAAACCCTACTAAAGAATCAAAAGGAAGATCCGAACAGTGCCCGCAGTGATATTGTGCGGTTAAGTGGTGCCAGGTTTGTGAGTGCCATTGAGCCGGATGCCGGCAAGAAGTTATCGGATGGTATTGTTAAACTATTGACTGGTGGATCGGATGTTATCACTGCCCGGACGTTTTATAAAGAGGAGATTGAGTTTGATGTATCATTCACTATCTGGTTAGCCTGCAATAATCACCCTGATATTACCGGGCATGATCCGGCGATTTGGAATCGGGTGAAGCAAATAGAATTTAATCACCAGATCACAAAGCCCATTAAGGATTATGAAACCGTGCTGATCCCGGAGGCTGCCGGAATATTTAATTGGTGCATCGAGGGGTGGCGGGATTACCGGGAGCGGATCAGCCGGGGGAAGGATGGGCTGGGATGCCCGCCTAAGGTTATACGATCCACCGAGGAGTATCATCAGGAGATGGATTACATGGGTGCATTTATAAAAGAGTGCTGCTGGACGGTCGATAAAACCGCCCGGGAGGGTGCTAAGGAGCTGCATCAGAGATTTGTTGAATGGGGGGATGGGGAGTATGAGGTATCAAATACGCTGTTTGGGCGATTCATGAAGGCACTGGGATATGAGACTTACTCGGATGGCAAGAAGCGGTACTATAAAGGCATTAGGATTAAAACGATGTAAGACAAGGTTGAAACCACCCAAGAAAAGACCGCTGAAAATATATTAGAAGATCAAGAAGTTCCATTTTAACGAAAGGATAAAACATGGCAAAATTTGATTTTAAACGAAGCATCGGGTTATGGCAGAGCCCAAAGAATCCGGAGTGGTATAACAGCGGGCATATTACCCAGGAACAATTAAAGCAACTGATCCAGCAAGAAGGCAAATACTACCGCTTTACCCTCCAGTATAACCGCTTTAAACAAAACGGGGATTCTAAACCTAACTACCTGCTGTTCATCCTAAAGGAAGATCAGAAACCAAAAGTAATAGAAAAAACCGACAACGAAACTGCACCATTTTGATAGGACTAAGATGAAATTTAGCGATCATTATCAGATCAATACCGATAAACTACTTACATGTTCTTACAACTTACAGGTTACTTACGCAGAAATTCATGAGTTGTCCTTATATATATAAGAGGGAGTTACTGGAAAACGTGTAAAAACGTGTAAGTGGATAAGATGAGAATATAAAAAAATCTTTATATACCAGGGGTGGCTTAAATCAAGGGTTACGGTGTGGGGTGTATGCTTTAGTGCACTATAATGGCTGTATTAATAAAAATAATATAATTATACAATATAATTGCAATATTATACAGTATTGAAAAAGGATATATAATTAATAATTATATGGTTGGGTGGTTTAATAGTGTTGATTTAATTTGATTATTTGATGATTTAAAATTTAGGTGTTGTAAATATTTTGTAAATATAAGGTGGATTGGATTGAAAAGGAAGATAATTAACA
>MESS01000150.1:13962-15895 GCA_001771055.1 Caldithrix sp. RBG_13_44_9 | reverse complement strand
TTCGCCCAGTCCCAGAACTCCATCACTGAGAATGCACTGAAAAAACTTTTCATTGGGTACTTGAATATCCCAGGGCTTCGATCCGTTAACTTCTACCTCGTTGAGTTTAAGCATCTCTCTGATAATAGACTTTTCCTTTTTCATATTATTCATCTCCCCTTTACATTAGGTCCTTCAGTGATAGGTTATCAGATAAATAATTGGGGGCGAAGAAATTTTTATTATAAACACTGACCTTTTTAAATTCAAAAGATCTTTTTAAAATTTTTAGTTCTACTCTTTTTGATATATAGAAGATATTATTCATCTCATTAAAATCATCTTCCTGGTTTCGACCTACCCTTCGGTTTCTCCCGTAAGGGATCCAACGGACAATCGATGCAGATGACACTGCTTGCAATACCAATAGGTTTCCTGACTGATGTATATGACCTCGTATTCAGATTTCCTTTCATCAGGGTTGCCACCTCTCGATCGATTCTACAAATTTTGTGTCAGAACCTATTAATATTGTTGCATCTGAAGCTCTTGAGGATCTCTCAGTCTCAATACAGGAAGGAAAAGTCGATAAAACTCATCAAGTATCACCAGCGACTTTAACCGGCATTCCCAGCCAAATAGTTTCTGACAATCAACGGACAAATTTTACGAATTAATTGGAATTTTGCAAGTTTTTCCTTTTAGATAATGAGAAGAACCAGCTATCCAACTGGTAATTAAGGAATGGTCTATTTGAAGCCTTACTGATTTTAGAGGCAAGTCTTGACAAATTTGAGTGAATTGGGTAAATTAACTCGTCCTCGAAAACAATATATGGTTTCACATAGATCTATTTTCTTATTTTTTATGAGTAAACTCTCACGGCACTTTAAGCACCAGGTATGCCGATATATTTCGAAATTGTCGCTAAATTATTTATCATTACAAAGAGGTATAATCCATGAAAAAAACTACCATTGTTTTAATTATTTTAACATGCATCGCAATTCAAGGAAATGCCCAAATTCCCAACAATGGATTTGAAGACTGGTACACAGTAGGAAATTGTATCGAACCGACTGGCTGGCATAGTTTCTATTCTCTTATAGACACGACAGGTAACTATTGCCCGGTTACAAGATCAACAGATCACTTTCCTGAATCAATCGGGAGTTATTCGGTGAGGATTGCAAATGATACGACAATATGGAATACAGGAGTAGAACCAGGTCGTTTTCTTGGCTGGGGAATGCTGTTATCAACCAAATTAGATGATAAGCCATTATTTTCCATCACCGGACATCCCAATTCACTATGCGGTTATTATAAATTTTTGCCAGAAAACGGCGATACCATGAATATCAATATCTTTTTGAGTGAGAATGGCTCTGAAGTTTCAGCCGGGCACCTGATAAGTAATAGTTCAGCCGCTGACTGGACTTCTTTTAATATACCATTCACCAGTTATCTAAATGCGGATAGTGCCAGAATTACCATGAGTGCTGCAGCTGAACCAAAGAACGGGGTCGGTGTCCTTGGTAATTCAGTCCTTTATGTGGATAATCTTAGTTTTGATATCCTGATTACTTCCATCCCAGAACAGCCTACTGACAGAATCCCTGGTACTTTTATCCTCCACCAGAATTACCCCAATCCGTTCAATCCATCAACTGCCATTTCATTTGATATCCCGCAAGCTGTTAATGTCAAAGTGGATATATTTGATATTACAGGACGCAGGATCCGTACACTGCTCGATGAACCTAAAGTTGCGGGAAGTTATGATGTCATCTGGAACGGAACTGATGACACCGGCAATTCAGTGGCATCCGGATTATATGTCTATCGTCTCCGGGCAGGTGATTTTATTCAGTCCAAGAAGCTGCTGTTCATGAAATAAAACTGGAACGATTGAGGTATAGAAAGCCTCGTTCAATGCGGGGCTTTTTAAAAG
>MESS01000150.1:5201-13912 GCA_001771055.1 Caldithrix sp. RBG_13_44_9 | reverse complement strand
TTGATCTGACTCAGTTTATCAACTGGACTTGTAAACTGTAATGTAGTGCCAGCTCCTCCACTTATTGGGGAGAGGATTGGCCTGAATAATTTTGGTGTCGTGTAACCAGGGAGGGATTGCAATTTAATGAATTCAGTTGAAGTCGCCAGGATTTGGGAAATTGATTCCCTTTCATCCATTATCTCATGAATCCAGATATCAGTATGAATACTATATTGACAAATTTGAGTTGATTGGGTAAATTCAATCAAATGCAAAAATAATATTTAGACTCAGATAAGAAAGTCTAGCTTTTTGCATTTTTACTATTGCTTGCCCAATTCGAGTTCTACCTAATGGGTGATAATCGTTACGCCGAATAACAAAGCTGGAGGATTTTTAAAAATGAATGGAAATATTCCGGTACTTTTTGTGGAGGGAAACTGCCTGGCTGAAGCCTGGGAAAAATCGCTGATCGAAGTACATGAAAAAGGATGTGACATCAAAACTGAATATGATAAACCGGAAGATCCACCCAGTAAAGACAGTACCATGACTATCGTGGTTACAGATCCTTTAGCAGAACCGATGATCCATAAAGACATTCCCGGCGGCCTGGATGATCTTCAAGAATATGTTCTGGAAGTTCTGGACGGAATAAAAGATCATCTGGTGCGGGATAAAGCTGCGGATTCGGAAGACACCCTCTGGGAATACACCTATCACCAGAGATTATTTCAATATTCCATACCCGGGATTAAAGACATCTATGATCAGATCGAATTGCTGGCGCAAAAATTATCCAAAACACCCCATTCCCGTCGAGCTCAGGCAATTACCTGGAAAGTATGGGATGATAATTTTTGCAACGATCCAGCCTGTCTGCAGAGTATCTGGTGCAGATTGCTGCAGGATTCTGAAAACAACTGGTATTTAAATACCAATGTCCGCTTTCGTTCAAATGATGCCTACAAAGCAGCCTTTATGAATATGTTTGCCCTGGTACAGCTGCAGTTAAAAATCGCAGCGAGAATATCCGCTCAGACCGGTAAAACGGTTAAATTAGGACGGTATGTTCATCAGGCCGACAGCTATCATATCTACGGTGCCTATTTTCAGGAATTTAAGAAACGGTTCATCAGCGCACTTAGAACCCGGCCTTTTGAAGAGCGAACTATCCGATATGAAGATGTAAAATTCATGATGGATGATTCCATACCGGCAATTCTGGATAAAGCGTCCAAGATGGGAAAATAGCGGGGAGCAGTTTATAGTTTATAGGTTGTAATTGGAAATATGTTAGAATGAATGCTTTGCTCTATGCGCTTTGCGCAATGCCTTTACACAATACGGAGAGCAGGAAAGCAGAAAGTGGAAAGCAGTTTACCGAGCACTCAAATTTTCAATATACTATTGAGCACGAGAGGTTCTTAAAATTTGAGTGTTTGGTTGGTAGTTGGCAAAAATACAAGACAAAAGAAAAAAGAAAAAAATTTACCTGGTCTTCTTTTAACCCTTAACCGTTTTCCCTGCGCTATGCTCCATGCCTGCCCTGTCAGAGTTTATGTGTGTAATTCGTGTTAATTCCCGTCAGGACGGCTCTGCCGGACTGGCGTGTAATCCGTGGATAAATTCAATGCATTTCGTGGGAAAATATCCGGATTTTAATGAATGCTCACACCTGTAAAAACCAAACTCGTTTCCACCTCAGCAAGGCAACCAGGTACATCAGGAGTACAAAGACTGTTGCAAAAATAGTTAGGTATTCATTCCAATAATGACACAGGATTTGCATCATTTAAAGTAGTCTTTTACTTCCCCCAATTTTTTCTTGCTTTTAGCCATTACTTCCGATACTTTTATTCGGTGTTAAGGTGATTTGATTGATGATAAACAATTACCCGGAATTAAAGGGATTAGACAGCAGAAATTTCTAGTCCAAAAAATTAACCGATTACCCTGATTATTTTCGATAAATAAAAATCATCCAACAGTTCACCCTTTTTCGGTTAAGGGTGATTGCGGTTGTGATATTACTATCAGGTGGATAATCAAAGTTTCAGAAAAACGGAGGTATTGAATAATGGCAAGATTTATCATTGAAGTTCCCCATAGCGACGAGCAGGTGGAATGTGCTCGGGCTGTTGAAATCTTTCTCACTACCGGTTCGCATTTCCTTACCAATGCGGACTGGGGATGTCTGGATGGAGATCATAAAGCCTGGATCATTGCCGATGTGGACAACAAAGACGAAGCCCGCGGTATTTTACCGCCGGCATACCGCTCTCAGGCCAGGATCATTCAATTAAATAAATTCGAGCTCAAAGAGATCCAAGACTTACTCAGTCACCATCAGGCTTAGCAAGAGAGGTACGGTTCAGGCAGGCAGGACATCTTGATAGACTTGTCCGGCATTTTGCCAGGCGCTGGTTTCAGGTTAAACCTCACGAAGTTTGACACCTTGGTGGAGGTTTATCCTTGTTAATAGATTTGATCATTCGATACTGGGCATTTTTTATTTTAGACAGGATCACAGGATTTTCAGCATTATCTAGGTTATCAAATCAATCATTTTCAGTTTGTTACCATTGGTTATGAAATGTCTTAAATATTATTTATCCTCTCGATCTTGTCCCAGGGAAGGGATGGCTTCGCCATTATCCTGTCATAAACCTAATACTTATTGTATGCCCAGTATCACTGAAATGGATTGATTCACCTGAGTGAACATCCCTGTATTGAATGATCAATCTGTCTATGGAGAAAGGCTGATGAGGTAAAAGCGGGATCTGTTTAAACCTATTCAATCTCAAACTATGAAATATTTTGGCTGACATGTGATCTGGTCAATCCTGCAAACGAACGAGTTTAGAATAAATTCTGCAGAAAATCCGCTGTTTGATAATTTTAGAAAAGTATACATAAAACAATTGTTTAAGGCGCTGAAATAAACCATATTACCGGGTGACTTTAGAATTAAGCTGGATCTGATAATCCGGGATTACTGCTGAACATAGATCGGGAAAGCATTCATTGAGAAGTAATTCTTTCTCAAATGTCAAAGGAGGTCAGGGCAATGAAAGAATTAATCGAGTTGATCGTGAAGAATCTGGTTGACAAACCGGAGGAAGTAGTGTTGACGGAAGTGGTGGGCCAGAGTATAACGGTTTTTGAGTTAAGAGTAGGTCAAGGGGATCTCGGGAAAGTGATTGGCAAGCATGGACATACTGCCAGAGCCATCCGCACCATTATCAATGCGGTTGGGGCCAAACATAAGCGGGGGGTTATATTGGAGATTCTGGAATAAGTTATTTACTGCCGATATTTAGTAATATATTTTTCGTCCCAAGGGATTTGAGGGATAAAATCCCAGCAAATAAAAACAGGTAATAAAAAATCATTCCTTTCTGCTGAATTCGATTGTGCAATGATCAAGATGTGACTTAACAAAATTTTTAAATTATCAAATCTAAAGCAGCTTGAAGATAATTTTTAGTTGATTACCCCCTCAATTAATCACCCTTCTTTGTCCTTGCTCCGACAAGTACCTCAAAATTTTTATATTGAATTCTCTAAAATTCTGAAATTTGCTTTTGAGCCATTTTAGATACCCCGACCTTCATCAAAATCTGTATTCCCAGATATGATCTTCGGCGATTATCCTGCCGTATTCCAGAAAATAATTTTCTGAGAATTTGCCCTTTGCAAAAAAAAGATTATATTAGAGCAGTAGAATATCAATCGGTTTTTAAAGTTTTTCTTCTTACCTGGTAATTGATATAAAATGTGGTTCAATCCATTCCACGTTGAGTATATCTTAATTTTATCATAATCGCCGCAGGTATGAATATCCATCCAGTAAAAAATACCATAAAATCCACTTTCAACTTAGAGGTGAAACTATGATGAATCGCCGAAATTTCATGAAGGCCAGCGGAGCGGCTTCGCTGCTGCTGGGACTTAAAGTAAAACCTTTGCCAGCCGATGTCCCGGACCACCGCTGGGATGGGTATGATTTTGGACCTGCCCCCACTCCAACTGACCGGCTCAATCAGGGTCCGTTTGGGATCGAGCAGGATGATGGCTGGCAGACCATCGCCTGGACCAATCCCTCTAAAGACCATGTCAAAAATTACGGGCACGGTCTGGTGGGCTACACCTGGGAAGAAAATGGACCGGCAGTCCTGGTGCGCACCGGAAAAGATACCCTGGAGAATCAGATCGAAAAACTGGCCAGTCTGCCGTTTATGGATGTGCTCTATATCCGCTGTGACTGGCGGGATGTGCAAAGCGAGCCAGGGAAATTGAATCTGAATCCAGTCTGGAAACTCACCTTCGAGGCAGCTAAAAAGTATAATCTGCGAGTAGCATTCAGAGTACAGCTTTCCAGTCCCAATTTTCAACCGAAACAACTGGCCATGCCGGATTTTCTGCAGAAAAAAGTACCACTGGTAAAAATCGGCCGGATACGCGGTGAAAAAGAGGTTGCCGGTGAAGGGAATTGGGATTATGTAGAACCACGTTATGATCATCCGGAATTCCAGAGAGCTTTCAAAGAACTGAACGATCTGCTGGCGGCAGAATATGATGACCATCCGCTGGTTGAATTTATGGACATGATGATGTACGGATTCTGGGGAGAAGGTCATACCAATGCCCTGCCCAATCCTTTCCCGGATTATCTCACCGCTGAACGTACTATGCTGGAGATGACCCGCTATCAGATCGAAACCTGGAAAAAAGTGCCGCTGGCAATGAATACCCAGCCGGATATCAGCAAGACCGGTAACCGGGAATGTCTGGATCTGGCAGTCCGGGCCGGCTGCTGGCTGCGTTCGGACAGTACGGTCTATATCGAGGAATCGATCCAGGTAGAATGTCTGTGCAACCGCCCCCCCTGGCTGGCTGTGGTGATGGAAGAAGGCCGCGGCCGCCACTATAATGTTGAGCAGCTGGAAGTGGATGTCGCAGGTATCAACGAACGGGAAAATAGTATGCTGCACGTTTTAGATTTAGGAGGCAATTACTGGGCGATCTGGACTGAGGCAGAAAATCTGAAAAATTATTATGAGAAATATCCAAATGGCATTCACACCTTACAGCAGCGGATGGGTTATCGGGTGCGTCCCTCCTGGATCTGGCAGCGCAAGCGCTACGGTACCAGCGAGATTGTTCTGGCAATCGCCAACGATGGAGTCGCCGGGGTACCGGGAATATTGCGGGTTTACCTGGAGAGCCTGGATGGCAAGCTCAGCATCGGTGGTGGATTGGATGGCGGTCACCCGCATGGAGGACGTTTGCGGCAGGCATCATTTATCGTACCCAAAGAAATGGAAGGGCAGAAAATGAAAATCCGGGCCGAGCTGGAAACTAAAGGTGTGCGCCGGCCGGTACGCTGGGCTTGTGCTCAACCTCTGAATGCCGATGGGACACTCACCATCCAGCTAAAAACCTATGATGATAAAGGCTGGCGGAAAGGAATATAGCCGGCAAAATACAAATGGTCAAATACGGGAAAACCATTGAAAGTATTATCCAGCTAAGGCAAAATTCATTCTGAATTTTCTGGATAAACGGCGCATTCTAATAACCGGAAAGCGAAATAAATAAAGCACAACCAGGAGGACAAATTATGAAAATAGTATCTAATGGATTGAAGTTTTTATTTTTATTTACTATGCTCAATTTTTTATTACCCGTTGCTATAACCAGTCAAACAACCGAAGCAGAGAAGGGCACTGTCCAATTAGGTCCCTGGGATTGGGGGCACATCCGGATTGTCCGTTCCACCGGTAATATTGAGTTCCTGCAACGGCTGCATACTACCGTCAATCAGACCGGCGGAGCAATCGTCTTTCCGAAAGATAAGGAGAGTGGACTGTATATCACTGACCTTTCCCGATTTCAGGAAATGCTGGAAGAATCGAGAGCGAACGTAAAAAAATTTCATAACGAGGGGATGTACGTAATCGCCTATACCACCATGGCATTGGGGGGCAGCAGCGAAAAATATGAAGATACCCCAAAACCGGAAGAACTTAACTTAAACCAGGTTTATCAGACACCGGGATTATGGGAAATCTATCAGGAATTTTTTGGTCCCCGGCCAGAAGAAGGACCTGCCATGTGGCCGCGATATACTTCAGGCCGGGAATACTCTTATTACCGATTCAGACATCCCAATGCTCCAAAAACCGGCGGCGGTTTTGAGATGTTTGGTTGCCAGGATAATCCGTATTACCTGCAGTATTTTACCGGTGTCATCAAATTGATCGCCCTGGGCGGGCATGATGGAGCTTACATCGACTGGACCAAGGTGCATGAGGGAACTTGCTTTTGTGACCATTCGAAAAACGCCTTCCGAAAATATCTGCAGGAAAAAGTATCGGCAGACTATCTGAAAAAACGGTATGGAATTGCCGATCTAACCATAGTGGAGCCGCCCACCAATAATACCATGGCATTGTGGCGGGAGTGGCTGCAGTTTCGCAGCTGGTCGTTAACAGAGTTCCATCGCCTGCTGCGGGAAGCAGCCAGAAAAATTAATCCCAATTTCTTACTTTCCGGAAATATTAATGGCGGCGCCTATGGCAATATGGCCTACACCAACGGGGATGATATGGAAATGATGGGGGCAGTGGACGATTTTCTCTATTCGGAAATTCAGCATGGATTGCAGTCTGTGCCCCGCACCGAGGGCGAAACAAAAATAAGTAATTCTGCCCCGCTGAAATTCCTGGCAGCTGCTGCCATGCAGAAACCGGTCTGGATGTACTGCGTTCAGCCTTCCACCCCCAAACCTATTCCCAATGAAAATGCGCTCTATAATCTGATCCAGCTCAATATTGCCGAGGCCTTTGCCAACCACAATACTTTCAGTGTGGTACGGGAAACCTTCGGTGAACCCATTTCTCCCAAAGTTCATAACGGGGCGGAGCTGATCTATGGCTTCTTCCAGAAAAATGAATCCAACCTGATCGGAGCCAGATTGAGTGCCAATGTAGGAATATTTTGTTCATTGAATCAATTTTACAGTGATGAATTCAGTTACTTTAATCCTGCTTCGCGGGTATTGGCAGATCATGGGATTGCCCATGTGATGACCGTAGAGCGAGATTTTACTTCCCGGGAGCTGGTAAAATTCAAGGTACTGGTACTCCCCTATGTTCCCTTGTTAAGCGATCCCCAGCTGGAATTAATCAAACAGTATGTAAATGACGGCGGTGGATTGGTGGTACTTGGCCTCTCCTCTTTGAAGGATGAATATGGATTGCCCAGAGAGAATCTGGGACTTTCTGAGTTATTGGGGTTCAACTTGCAGGACACCCCGGTGGAAGTAGTTCAAAAAAAGGCCGGTAAAGGTCGAGTGGTTTTCATCCCTTTCAATCCATTGCCGGTGGGAAAGGGTGATACCGACAAGACTCCCCTGCCCGACGACCATATGATGTACGGACAGGGTAAATTTCCGGCCCGGGTGAAAGCCGCCTTTGAAGCCCTTCCGGCAGCAGTAGAGTGGGCGGCGGCTGGAGAATTGTCTGGTAAACTGCAGGCACCTTACACGGTAGAATTTACCACCATGGAACAAGCCGAGAAGAACATTCTGCTGGTGCACCTGGTGAACTATAATATGAATCTGGATGGAATAGTAACTCCGGCCAACAAGGTCAAAGTAAAATTGTTGATCCCGGAAGGCAAAAACGTATCACAGGTAACCGTCGGGTCTCCGTTATATGAAACTCAAAAAGTTGCTACTAAAAAAAGCGGATCTTTTCTGGAATTTGAAATTCCAGCATTTGAGATTTACAGTCTGGCAACCGTGTATTTTAATAAATAGGATGAAACTACTGAGAAATGTCATAAGGTGTCATTCCGAGCAAAGCGAAGGAATCTATTAATCAGATTAGATTACTTGGTCATTTTTCTACCCGCAATGACAAAAAGTTTGAATTTTTCACTAGTTTCTAGAATTATTTCCATCACATTAATATAAGGAAATACTCCATGCAACAATTTGTAAACCGTTCAATTCTCATTATCATCCTCGTTGTCATTTCCCTGGTGTTTTCTCAAGTCGAACCGTTTATGAATATCATTAAAGCCGTCGGGATACCCAATGTCATCATTGTCTCGCCGCTCGAATCCGATGAGGTTCTGGTGAATCCGGGAATGGGCTTCACCACCCAAAGTTCCATTGATGGCGAAGTGCCGGGTTATCCCAAAAGTTCGATTGCTTACTATCGCTGGTACTGGGACGAGCTGGAACCGCAGGAAGGAAAATTCAACTGGAAGATGGTAGATTCGGTACTGGCCGCCGCTCATGCCCACGGCCAGCGTCTGGCTACCCGCATCATGCCGGCCAACGGCCGCCCCCGGATCCCGGAGTGGTATCGCAAGACCGGGGCGAAAGGATTTGAATTTATTGCTGAAAGCACCCAATTGTCTGGTAAAAAAGATGTGAGCTGGATGCCGGATCATGCCGATCCATTATTCGCCAAATATATGGGCCGGCTGGTAAAGGAATTTGCCAAACGTTACGATGGGCATCCTGACATTGACCATATAGATATCGGTTCCTATGGCCACTGGGGGGAATGGCATCTCAGTTTCATCCGGGAAAAAGAAGAATATCCCTTTGAGATCAAAAAGATGATCATTGACTGGTATCTGGAAGGATTTAAAAAGACTCCAATGGTGATCCCGGAAGATGCCGAGGAGGGCCTGGTTTATGCCAC
>MESS01000150.1:4730-4989 GCA_001771055.1 Caldithrix sp. RBG_13_44_9 | reverse complement strand
TGGAATTGCCCACTTCCATTCTCAACAACAAATCCAGCTCCATTCCCCCGCAGTGGTGGCCGGCCACTGAAAAATTTTTAAAACGGATGGGTTACCGGCTGGTGGTGCGTCTTTTTCGCCATGAAAAATATCTTGAACCCGGTGACACTTTGCATATTGAAATGCAGTTGGATAATATCGGAGTAGCACCTCCCTATCGTGCCTATAAACCAGTATTTGAAATCCGTCAAGCCGGTGAGCGGAGAGAGAGCACCATTTT
>MESS01000150.1:4465-4702 GCA_001771055.1 Caldithrix sp. RBG_13_44_9 | reverse complement strand
TTAAAATGGCTCCCGGGACGGCATCAATATGCCACCATTTTGATCATCCCCAAAAATGCCGAACCCGGCCGGTACAATGTTTATTTTGCGCTTCTCGATCCCTATGAAAATACCCCGGTCATTAAGCTGGCGGTGGAGGGTAAGGATGCCCAGGATTGGTATTCCTGGAGCAGTCTGGAAATTGTGGAAAAAGGTAAACTCCAGGAGATCCTCACAAAAACCGACTAAGTTATTCGG
>MESS01000150.1:0-4393 GCA_001771055.1 Caldithrix sp. RBG_13_44_9 | reverse complement strand
AGATGATAGCAACGAAAAGCGGGATAATGATGAGTCTTCTGCTCATTTTGATCCTATTTGGACAATCAGATGCACAGGAATCATCCGGCAAGAAGCGGATTATTCAGGAAATCAAAAACCATCAGCAGGGGATGGCGGTATGGTGGACCGGGCATAACGGCTGGGTGATCAAATCGGGGTCGGTAGTCATCGGAACCGATCTTTGTCTGGAATCGGAAGAAAGAGCAGTGCCTGCACCGGTATCGGCAGCCGAACTGGCTCCGGAATTGGATATCTCGATAATCACCCATGAGCATGGTGATCACTTTGAACGGGAAACTTCCAAAATTTTGCTGGAAAAATCCCGCTGTATTTTTGTAATGCCGGCCAACTGTCTGGAAGCCGCCAGGGAAATCTGCATACCTGACGAGAGAATCAGAATTGCCGAACCACGCCAGCCGTTTGCATTGGGTGAAGTACAAATCGAACCGATACGTGCCATCCATGGTAATCCGAAATTCGCAGTATTCTACGATGCCAATTTACAGGATTGCGGTTATCTGATCACACTGGGCGGTAAACGGTTATTGCAGATGGGAGATACTGTCCTGCTGGAGGATCATCTATTTATAAAAAAGGTGGATGTTTTATTCTTTTCACCTACCGAGCACAATACCCATATTGATCAATCACTGATACTGATCAATGAACTGGAACCGGAGTATATCCTCCCTCAGCACCGCGAAACTTTCCAGGTGACTCCGGAGAACCGTTACTGGACGACAGCTTATCCCTATGAAGTGAAATTCAGGCTATCCAAACCGCTGCAGCAAAAGTATCATATTCTGGAAATGGGCGAAAAAATATTGATTCAATGATAAATGTATGCTTTAGTAAATGGTCAACATTCTTCATTTTAATCAGTCATTGGGAGATGATCTGTTCTTTAAGTAGTAACTCAAATGAAATCCTAAAATAAAACAGATAAGGAGTTTTATGAAAACGTATTCCCGTGCTTTAAGCGTATTGATAATTCTTCTGCTGGGGATAAATCTGCCTTATGCTCAATCAGAAGATTTGCGCCTGCTGGATTGGCAGCCCAGAAGCCAGCTGGTAGTAAAAGAAACTACCATTCTCAAACCTAAATTTCCGGTGATCGATATCCATAATCATCTGGGTAAACTTGAGAACGCTCAGAAATACCTGGAGGAAATGGATAAAGCCGGAGTATGGATGTGCGCAAGTTTAGATGCCAATTCAGAAAAAGATTTCTATAAAGAGCATCTAAAAATTTCCCACAGTATTTCCAAAGATCGGTTTCTGTTATTCTTCAAGCCGGATTTCAGCAAAATTGAAGAACCGGATTTCGGACAAAAAGAAGCCAGGCGATTGGAGGAAGCTGTAAAAATGGGAGTACGGGGATTGAAAATTTCCAAAACTCTGGGTCTAAAATATCGCGATAAGAACGGCCAATTGATCAAGGTCGATGATCCCCGGATCGATCCGATCTGGGAAAAATGTGCTGAACTGGGAATTCCGGTAATGATTCATGTGACCGATCCCAAGGCGTTTTTTACTCCGCTGGACCGCTTTAACGAACGCTATGATGAGTTAGCAGGTCGTCCGGACTGGCTTTTTTATGGGGGAGATTATCCAGCGAAAGCAGAAATATTAGCCCAGCGAAACCGGGTGATAGCCAGGCATCCCAATACCATTTTTATTGGCGCTCATGTGGGAACCTTACCGGAGGAACTGCATCAGGTAGCTGAGTGGCTGGAGGTCTATCCCAATTTCTATGTCGACATCGATGCCCGCATTAGTGAACTGGGCCGGCAGCCTTATACCGCCCGGAAATTTTTCATTAAATATCAGGACCGCATTCTCTTCGGTACTGATACTCCCTGCAATGCCGAATCCTACCGGGTTTATTATCGTTTCCTGGAAACGGATGATGAATATTTTGATCCTACCCCTGCCCATAAGCAGCAGGGAAGGTGGATGATCTATGGATTATTCCTTCCAGATGAAGTTCTGGAAAAAATTTATAACAAAAACGCCTTGAAAATTCTGGCCATGTATAAATAACAAAAATAAAATACTGGGCAGCTTAAATCTTATTTTCACGTAAGATACGGTCAGAAATTTTGTGAACTCAAAACATTGGTGCCGTCCATCTGAGCATCATCAATTCCCAGGGTCTACTCTTTTACCAAAGGAAGGAATCAACTTGGAAAACGGTTGGAATCTCAAAAACAGGCGGGCGTTGATTACCGGAGGAACCCGTGGTATTGGTAAGGCCATCGTAAATGAGTTTCTACAGTTAGGTGCAGAAGTACTGGTGGTGGCAAGGGATCCCATCAATCTTGAACACCGCCTGACTGACTGGCAGAAGCAGGGCTTTCCGGTGCAAGGGATCAGTCTGGATATCTCCAAATCCTCGGATAGAGAAAATTTATTCCAGATGTTAGAGAAGCAATGGAATAAACTGGATATTCTGATCAATAATGTCGGCACCAACATCCGGAAAAAAACCATGGAATACAGTGTCGAGGAATTTAACCTCATCCTCAATACCAATCTCATCTCGACCTTTAATATATGCCGGCAGGCCTATCCGCTGTTAAAAAAATCCAACCGCCCGAGTATTGTGAATATTTCTTCGGTGGCCGGGCTCACCCATATGCGGACCGGTTCACCTTATGGGATGACCAAAGCAGCTATTGTCCAGTTGACCAGAAACCTGGCAGTGGAATGGGCGGCCGACGGGATCCGGGTAAATTGTGTAGCCCCCTGGTATATCCGCACTCCGCTGGTACAACCGGTACTTGATAATAATAATTATCTGCAGGCCGTCTTACAGCGCACCCCGCTGGGTAGAATCGGGGAACCGCAGGAAGTAGCGGCACTGGCAGCCTTTCTGTGTATGTCCGGCGCCGCTTATATTACCGGACAATGCATCGCAGTGGATGGCGGATTCAGTGTGTATGGTTTCTAAAAGAAACGCCGGCTGCAGCTAATGCCGGAGCCGGCGTTGCGAGAATCATCCCTGGTTAAGTATGATTCAGATTTTATTCCCACCAGGCCAGTAATTGCAGATCGGAGGCCCCGGGATAAAATGGCGGAGTGATGGTATTCAATCGTTCATCATGACGAAATTTTTTCATAAAGCTCTGGAACATCTTGGCATTTCCACGGACATCCTGGTAAATACTCCCCAAATAATTGAAGGTACCGTTTTTATTCATATTAGTCGCTGTCAGACTCTCATTAATGCTCATCATCACACACTGGACAGTCCAATCGGTAATAGTCTGATTATCAATGATAATATCGTTCCAGGCTACCAGTGCCAGCAGGTCATCAGAATTGGGATCGGTTACCGGATTATCGGCATAGGCAACTGGCTTTCTTAGGATCACGTTATTCCCCGCTCCAATAGTAATCCCGCCGGCCGGAGTATTTACCAGGCCTGACCCAAAAATTTCGATGTCACCGGCTGAATAAATTGCTCCATTGGGAGCCAGTGCTGAAAATGTGACATCATCCATAATTCTGGTACTATCCCGATAAATATCCAGAGTACCATCATTGTTGAATTCAATTTTCATCAGCGCAGCCGGGGTGGGGAAAGTATAACCGCCTGCAGCCGCTCCATTAATCAGATCATTCATATTGGTAACCAATGGTATTTCAACTCCTACTTCATATCCACCTAAAAATTTTGTGTGGGCATTTTTGGGTGGTGCAGAGATTCCTTTACCGGCAGTTACTTTGCCATTAAAGACAATGGTGTTTTTATTTTGATGATTCAAAGTTGAATTGGTATGCATTGGTCCCCAGATGGTATCCTGATCGGTCCAACTGACTCCATTTTCATTAGCGGTGAACCAGGTGTATTTGGTGTAAGCATTTTCTAGCGAAAAAAAGGCAATAACCGTGTCACGGTTACTGCCATATTGTGACATCGAAGCGACAGCCAAAGTATCGCCGCTTGACTGAAAACCGAGGCTGAATTCCCCACCCCGGAAGGCGATATGCTGCATAGGTCCCCGCCAGGAGTTATCTTCATACAATTTAGCAGCTGAAATATTTAAACCGCTAACTGCAATTTGATGCACAGTTCTTTGGGCATAAAAGCTGGAGAGATTATCAGCCGCCCGGCCTGAAACACTGCCGGTCTTTAATTGGTAAGCAGAAAAAAGAAAAGTAAGTCCAAAAACTACCAGTAACGCTGCTTTTCCTCCCATGGCTATCTCCTTAAATTCCGTGATGCCAAGTTAGTCTCCTGCCAGAAGGCAGTCCGGTATTCGGTCTTTTCCGGTTGTGCCTCCTCACTATAGACCGCCGGATTTTCAATACGCATGGTGGTACGGATCATTTTAATGGTCTTTAAATTCATGGGATTAGAAGTATC
>MESS01000149.1 GCA_001771055.1 Caldithrix sp. RBG_13_44_9 | reverse complement strand
TTGATAAACTCGTTCCGGGGTGGGATATGATCAGTATCGTACAATTTCAGTTGTTTGTGCTCTGGGAGAGTTCCCAGAAGGTCAAACATGGGTTTGATGCCTATCTCGATACCTGCATCGTACCCGCCATTCAGCATCAGGGTCGGCGTTTTTACCCGGGATACATAGTTAAGCATATAAGCTTCAGGGCGCCCCCGCCTTCCAAGACTACCTCCAACTAAAATACTTACTTTGATGCGCTCTTCAACAGCCGGAATGATGGCACCTAATCCGCCTCCCCAGCTCATGCCGTAATAAGCAATTTTACTGCTGTCGATGTCCGGTCGCGTTTCCAGGTAGTCGATGCATCTCCTGAAATCTTTGACGATTTGGGTTAAAAATTCGGTATAGGCATAAGAGTCGGCACCATAATGAATAGAGACCAGAGCAGGATCGCCTCGCTCGAATGTTCCCTTATAAACCGGATAAAGTGCAGCTCGACCGTTTTTGACGATAAAAGAAAGGAATAATGGGAATTCATAATAATTCTCGAGGTCTTCGCTGGATTTCTTTGACAGAGAAGCACTGCCGGGAAAATAGATCACTGTCTGATACGGAGGCTGGGTCTCTTTTGGAAGGAAGAGATAGGCGATGATCCTTTCACCGCCATAAGCAGCGTCAAAGGTTATTTTTTCCTGGATCCAGCCTCCGGGGCTTTCCTTCCGCGATTCGACCTGCTCATTCAAATTTGTCTTGTCATAGGAAAACTGTTCTTTATAAACCTGAAAAACGGCATCCGGAACGGGAGTCTCTTTGTAAAAATCTTTGGGTTCAACCAGACTCTCCAATTGAAACGCGGATCCGGGAATCTTATCGAAATCTGAATAGAGGGCACATCGAAAACCGTTCTTGGGGGAACGATCCATGGGAGGAGCTTGTCTTACATTACCAAACTCGTAGGTGTTATCGTCCCAGGCACCACCGCGGATCACTCTCCCCATCGGGGCCTCATTCCAGCACCATTCCCTGACATTCCCGGCCATGTCATACACCCCAAAAGGTGTGATGCCCGGAAGGCTTCCCACCGGGACTGTTCCTTTACCCTGGAAATTGCTGAAGGGAGCGAGAACGGCAAAACCTCCCAGTTGAAAAACTCGAACCATCGGTACATACTCGCCTCTGGCCATCCCCCAGTGAATCATTGTCGGCAGGCTTTTACCGGCATATTCTGCGTATGCCGCAGCCTCGTACCAGCTGACTCCAGATACCGAATGCTCGCCCTGACCTTCAAGATAGTCTCCTGCGAACCAGGTCGAGGGACCAGGCTGGTCCGTTTGATCCACGAATTTCTTGATTGCGTTTTCCCAGGTCAACTCTTTACCTTCATTGATAAACTTGTGTTTCCAGTATTCCTTCTTTTTATAGCCACCGTTGCTGATGAATTCCTTGAATTGCCTGTTGGTGATTTCATATCTATCTATGTAGAAGTCACTTATTTCCCCTCTTTTAGTTTCTCCGCCCTGGACCCGGACCATTCCCGACGGCACACTTCCAATCCGATCCAGGGTTCTTATTAAATGGTAAGGAATAATGGTACCAGGCTGATTGATTTTACCACCGGTGTCCCAGGTGGAAGATGCAGCCAGGACATTCTCATAGCCTTCTTTTTCAAACTTCCATCGGAAAATTCCGACTGGCAGTCTTACCTTTTCGAGAGGCGAGATACCGAGAAAAGACCATTCACTTTCCGGGGCTTCGTAATCCTTTATATAAATTTTTGCACCGGATGGTTCTGTCCTGATATCGATATTCAAGGCACATCTTGAAAATAGTTCCTCCAGTGTGGGATCGTTTCCGAGAACAGCTTCTGCTTTTTCGGCCAGACGGTAGGGTGGGATAAGGTTCCGCCAGACATCGTTCTCTCCGATCATTTTCTCAATTTGCGGTAGAACCACCTCCCTGGCCCACCGTATTTTAGCCTGGCGGTTGAAAAACCAGGCTGCCACCAGGATAATGATACCCATCATTCCGACTATGGGAATGGCAACATGAGGCCTGCCTATCCGCCGCAGGAAGGTACGCAGGTTAAATTCTCCCAGTTCTTCTGCCTGCAAACTGTCCCGATAGTGATTCAGATCTTTTAGCATTTCCGCAGCAGATGAATAACGTGATTCTGGAGCTTTCTTTAAAGCCTTATTGATAATCTGTTCTACTTCTGAAGCAACAGCCGGGTTTACTTTGGTAACCGCTTTTGGCTCTTCATTTAAGATCGAATACATCACTGCCTGTTCATAGTCCCCCTTGAAGGGCCGTTCTCCGGTCAGCATCTCGTACAGTATTACCCCTAACGCCCATAGGTCGGTACGGTGATCAACATCTGCACCCCTTGTTTGTTCAGGTGACATGTAGGCCACCGTGCCCAGGGTCGTTCCTTCTTTGGTCAGTAGGGTCCTTCCCAGCAGCTTTGCCAAACCAAAGTCCATGATCTTTATCTGATCTTTCTCTGTAATCATGATGTTTGCTGGTTTTATATCGCGGTGGACAATTCCTTTGGCATGAGCTTCCTGCAGGCCTTTGGCTATTTGAATGGCAATATCAAGTACTTTATCAACTTCCAGCTGCATACTGCCAATTGACTCTTTCAGTGTCTGGCCTTCATAACAGGACATCACGATAAACAGCTGATGATCTTCTGTCTCGCCAATCTCATGGATAGTGCAGATATTGGGGTGATCGAGAACGGATGCTGCTTGTGCTTCATGGATAAAGCGTTGTTTCGCTTCAGGATCACGAGTTAGTTCCGAGGGAAGAAATTTCAGGGCAACTATCCGTTTGAGTTTGGAGTCTTCAGCTTTATATACGACCCCCATGCCGCCGGCACCGATTTGTTCAAGGATCCGATAATGGGAAATGCTTTTACCGATCATAATGATTTTCCGTTATTTGGGGGTTTGATGAATCAAACCCCTACATAAATCCTATTTGCATGCCAGGCACCCGTCTACCGATGGCTTATGTAAAATGGTTTTACCGATTATAAATGTGTGTCCATTTGCTGTTTTCCTGAATTCGGTCAGTATTCTGACTTTATTTAACCGAATTTAGTCAATTTGCAACCTGAATTTTGGAAAATTGTACTCAAGCGATGATTCTAAGTATTAACCTGGAAACGTTACCTAATTTTTGTTAGTTGTAGGATCTGAAAATTCTGAAATATTAAATCTTACATATTATATATTTTTTTACCATCCCCACCCCTGAATATCCAGATTGGTCAGACCGGCCTCCCGGGCCGAATTTACCGCTTCCAGATATTCTTCCCGGGTAATCCTTCGGTTGATTTCCGGATAATCCGAAGCTTTATACATCGGCTGGTACTGCGACATGATGTTGACATAAGTATCTTTGGGAAGATTTTCCGCGATCCACTCCATTACCTGTTTACTGCCGCTGACATTATCAGGCATCACTAAATGGCGAATCATCAGACCACGGTACATCAGGCTGTCTTCATCCGGTTTGGCCACTCCCACCTGTCGATGCATCTCCAACAGTGCCTCTTTAGTGATCTGGGGATAAGAGTCAGCACCGGATGAATATTTTTCTGCCATTCTGCCGTCTGCATACTTGAGGTCGGGAAGGTAAATATCCGCGATCCCGTCCAGAATTTTTAATATTTCCAGCCGTTCCCAACCGCAGGTGTTGTAAACCAGCGGCACTTTCAAACCTTTGGACGCGGCTCTATCTAACGCTAATACAATGTGAGCTGAATAGTGAGTGGGCGTTACGACATTGATGTTATGACAACCGTTTCTCTGCAGATAAAGCATCATTTCCGCCAGCTCATCGATGTTCTTTTCCCGGCCTTCCCCTTCCTGGCTGATCTCGTAGTTGATACAGAAAACACAGCGCAGGCTGCAGTGGGTAAAGAAAATGGTACCGGAACCTCCGCTACCCACCAGCGGCTTCTCCTCACCGAAATGGGGATGATAGGCAGCAATTTCCAGTTTTGCCGATGCTAGGCAAAATCCTTTTTCCCCTTTCAGCCGGTTTACCCCGCATTCCCTTGGACATAACCGGCATTCACTCATGATATCCCACAGCTGCTGGCCTCGTTTTTTCAGTTCACCCTCCCGCTGCAGTTTTAAATAACCAGCTTCAAAAATAAAACTTCCCGACTTTACGGTCTTTTCCTTGCTTTGCCGGGCCTGCCTGCTTTCCCCTTTGCCGGTTTTGATAAGTGATACTGACAGCCCGGCAGAAATTCCGGTCAGCCAATTAAAACAATACCATAAAAATTGTCGTCTGGAATGGATCTGCATAAAAGACCTTTATTGAAAATGACGACAGGTTTTTCCAATGGTACTAAAGACTCATGCTATTTCAAAATGTGACGGCTATGCAGCAGATGATGCGAAAGCCATGATTCCCTCCAGGTTTTTCCCGGGCTATTTTATCATGACTATCTATTTCGAAAGATCGGAAAAATAATTTACTAAATTTGCAGGACTGCTTGCTTGTTGACAATAATCTATATGACTGGCATTTAATCCATTGTCAGACGAAGATCAGCTTTTTTTTGAGGTGATGACTGAGATACTTTTGAACAGTTGCTTGACACTGCTGTCTTTGCACTTAGGGCATTTCGGATGCGGATGTTTTTTGTGTTCTTCCACCGAAACATAAATTGAAAAATTCTTTTTACATTTGAAACAATGATACTCATAAGTGGGCATGTTTTAACTCCCGATTTAAAGTTTTTATTTAGGCCTTAACTTTTTTTGCGAGATGCCCGCTGTTTCTTTTGGATTCAGTTGTTGGCACTACCTCTGGTTATTTTTACTTAACTTCAGGCCCAATATAATCATTTTCTATTTAATATTCAATTTTTGACCGTAATCTACCAGAATAGTATATCAAACCGGTTAGGACTCAGGCAATTCTTTGGTGGAAGAATTAAGGAGTATCGATTTTTGTGCTAATGTCTCCTCGGTGTGGAAATGAGGATCAGTTATGTATTAATCTTATAATTTGGAAAAATTTAGGTCCTTTCCGGAAGAATCGCAACCAGCAGTTGGAGAAATCAAATTGACCAGTTGACCAGTTGATTTGTATCACATTTTTTTATCTTGATTTTTTCACTCTTTTTTCTTATACTCTTGAGCATTTTTATCATAACTCATGTAATTCAGTTCACTTAACGAGTTAATTCTCAGGAGGATCTATGCGAAGAGTACTAACAATCTGTTTGGTGTGTCTGATTCCAACGGCCTGGCTGTTTGCTGCCGGTTATCAGATCGGTGAACACGGAACCAGAGCGATGGGTATGGGAGGTGCCTTTGTTGCTCAGGCTTCTGATGCCTCGGCAGTATATTTCAATGCCGGTGGTCTGGGTTTTCATACTGGATGGAACATCCTGGCCGGTGCCACCCTGATTGCTCCTAAAGTCGACTTCACTGGTCCCACCCCTTCCACCGAGAAATCCGATCTGGTCAGTCAGACTTTCTATCCTCCCCATGCCTATGTCACTTATGGAATGGAGAGCGGATTAGCATTTGGAATCGGTCTCTATGCTCCTTATGGTCTGGGAACCGAATGGGAAGAGGATTGGCCTGGCCGTTATCTGGGGGTAAAGACCGATCTGCAGGCTTTATATATCAATCCTACCATTGCCTATCGTTTCAGTCCAAAGTTTTCAGCCGGTGCTGGTTTTAGTTACATCATGGGCGATGTATCTCTTACTAGGAAAATGAATTTACCGCCACCCCTGGGTCCCCTACCAGCTGACTGGGATATGAAGCTGGAAGGTGATGGTACTGCCTTTACTTTCAATGTAGGTCTGCTCTATAAAGCTACCGAAAAATTATCATTGGGTTTATCTTATCGTCATCTGGCTGAAATAGAATTTGAAGGCGATGCCACATTTGAAGGTGTTCCCAATGTTCCGTTGCCGTCACCACCCTATCCGGCTGGATTGACCTTGCCGATGTTATTCCCCAATCAAACCGGCAAAACGACTCTGCCCATGCCCGGTGATCTGAAAGCGGGTGCAGCCTATGCCATTAACGAGAAACTTACTGTTGAGGCTGATTTTGAATATGTATTCTGGGGTACTTATGATTCTCTGGTAGTAGAATTTGATGAAGGTGTGGCCGGCCAAACCGGATCATCAGAAGCTAAAGAATATGAAAACAGCATTTTGATCCGACTGGGCGGCGAATATAAACTGGATAAACTGGCCGTGCGGGCTGGTTTTGTGTATGATCAATCTCCAGTACCTGATAGTTCCCTCGAGCCAACCCTTCCTGATACCGACCGACTTGAATTCATTATCGGTTTAGGTTATAAGTTTAGCGATAAAGTCTGGGTAGATGGTGCATATCAGTTTATTATGGGTTCGGAAAGAACTGTAGCAGATCCACCGAATGAATTTCCGGGAACCTATAACAGTACTGCCAATCTTTTTGGTTTAAGTCTCGGTTTAGCATTATAAGAAATTCTTTCATTGGACAAAGTCCCGTTCACTCCAGAAGTGGACGGGATTTTTTTTACTCCATGCCAAAAATTTCGGGATCGATAAAGTATATTCAAATTCATCCTGGAAAAGTCTCAATACTGCAAAAAAAATGTATAGTACCACTGATCTGGTAATTGAAAAATTAGCTGAAATCTAATTTATTAGTGGCTAGCGGACATCCAGTCCACCCACCTGAAAAAAATCTGGTATCACGCTGTTTGATTTTGCATCGAATATTTACTAATATTACCGTCAGTTGTAAACATGATCGAAAATATTGATCTGATATCTGATCCCGGGGTTTGATTTTCTCGATTCCCCAAGGATTGAGGAAAGGGAAACAGTTTTTTTTGAATAAGCAGGGATCATTCCGGTATCCTGATCGGTAGTAAATCAAATTATATAAAATTCTCTGTATTCTTTATAATGAGTCTAATGTCCATATCGTAAATAAAATTTATCTGTGCTGATTTTCATTCATAAAACCTGAGAGAAAAGAGTATCATATGACCAAAACAGTGATCTGGTATTTAATTATAGGAATGATAGTGATCCTGTCCTGTTCTTCGGATGAACCCACCCAGCCCTCGGTCCCTTCGTTATTGGATAAAATGGTAGCAGTGGGCAACAGTCTCACCGCCGGAGTGCAATCCGCCGGATTAGTTGAATATTTTCAACTGCATAGTTATCCATATTTAATTGCGGATCAGATGGGGAAATCTGCTGATTTTCAGCAGCCGCTTATCAGCTCGCCGGGAGTTGGAGAGATCGATCCAGTCACCGGTACAGTCTATGGTCCTCTGATATATGAAAATGGTCAAATTGTGCAGGGAGACTCGGTCCCGGGTGGTATGGCTGGCGTTCAGGCACTATTGATTAATGCCTACCTTGCCAGACCTTATGATAACCTGGGACTTCCCGGCGCGGATCTGTATGATATTCTCAATGCCACTGGTGGTGAAGTGTATGATGCCATCTTGAGAAATCCTTACTTCGGGAATACCACTGTCCTGGATCAGGTTAAATTACTAAATCCCACCCTCATCCTGTTGTGGGCGGGTGACAATGATGTACTGGCAGCAACCCTGGATGGAGGAGATCCGGCACTAATTACCTCGGTTAACGAATTTCAAAACCTTTTTACCAGTATCATCAGCAGTTTCTCTCAGAACAGTGCTGAGATAATTCTTGCCAATATCCCCAATGTCACCGACATTCCCTATGTAAATTTCCTGGATGATAAAATTTATAAGGAGTTCAATCTGACCGGTACTGGTATCATTCAACTGCCGGTGATATTTGATCCTGATTTCCAG
The DNA here is from genome assembly GCA_001771055.1 of Caldithrix sp. RBG_13_44_9. Taxonomy (GTDB): domain Bacteria; phylum Calditrichota; class Calditrichia; order RBG-13-44-9; family RBG-13-44-9; genus RQOF01. Next base: position 3,603 of record MESS01000149.1, on the reverse strand, counting down.
CCGATCGATTTCGATACCTCAGCCGCTGAACTGTATATTCCTCTGCTTACCCAGGAAAGCCTTTCCGCTACTGGCAGTCCGGTCAAACATCTGTTATTACCTTTCCTGAGTGAATATTTTACCGCTGGGTTAGGAGTGCCGGACTCTGCTGCAGTGGTGTCTTTCTTGATAGCGAGTGGCGTGCCGGTTCAGGATGCCCCTTTGCACGCTAAGCAGCTGGTACAGGCCCTCCAGGCAGGTGGTTTGATTCCCGGCGGTATCCCAATTCCCAGGACAATGACCATTACCGAAAGTGAAGAAGCGGCCATTTCTGCCGCAGTGGCGGGATATAATGCTGCGATTGATGGCATTGCTGTTTCCCAGACACCTCCCATACCGGTGGTCAATGCCAATGCCTTATTGAATCAACTCAATACAGCCGGTATTGATGGATATTCCGGTCAGTTTGTACTGACTGATCCGGCCAATACCGCCTTTAGTCTGGATGGGGTCCATCCCAACAACGGAGGTTATGCCATTATCGCCAATGCTTTTATTGACGTGATCAATCAATACCCGGAGGTAGAAATTCCCAAATTAAATACCGCGGAGTTCAAAGGACAGTATTCCAGCATGCAGCCTAAAATGATTTCTAGATTAGCTGCAGAGCAGGTGAAAGCCTATTTTGTCAAACATTAATCAATTTTTCGCTGAATATGAATATCCGGCAGAATTTTTCCGAGCCGATATTGTCCGACACGACACCATGGATTTACCAACACAATTGAATTGGATAAAATTGATTTTTTGATTCTGCCTGGGAGTTGCTTAATTTTATCGGTGAGAAGAAGCTCGTCAATCTATATAAAAAATAATCAAGAAGCTGGAGAATAAATATGGGAGAAACAAAAAACCTTCGTTCAATTTACTCTCATCTGATAAAAATCCGTAAATCGATTGAGAATTATAAAGCAGACGAAACGCACCTGGAGAAAATCCGTCTCCTGAAAATGATTGATGCTGAATTGATGGATGCCTTATATAATTTGGAAAACCTGCTGGAATTAACGGATAAAGAACCAAAATAGTCCGGGACTTCTGATCAATCCGACTGATTTCTTTCAGTTCAGCAAATGAAATGGTTTGTCATGCTTTTTTTGATTTATTTCTTCTTTTAGAGAAAGTGAACTCGGCTATTAATGTTTGTCTGCCTAGAAATGAGATTCTTGGGTCATGATATTAAATTTTATTATTTTGGAATTTTGATTTTTTTATCATCAACCATGATTCCAAATGTTTATTTTACTATGTAAACTTTTGTTATTATATTCCGATTCATAATGGGATAAGGCCGGAGAGGTTGCCAGCCAGAAAACGTGGAATTTAAAAAAACGGTCAAGAATGAGAATGAGAATTGGCGGTTATCGTGTAAAGTTTATCTTGGTCTTATTGATCCTGGTATACGGTACCGTTTTCTCACAAGATAAACGCTTCCTAGCCATATTGCCCTTTTCCAATAACGGCAGTCTGGAATATGGCTGGATTGAGCGGGGAATTGAAGAGATCCTCTACGATAAATTGGGCACGGTAGAGGCAGTGAAATTATATGAGCGGGAGACTATCCTGCGAGTATTGAAGGATGTTGGAATCCAATCGGAGGCAGATATTACTACCCGCAATGCCTTCGGAGTTGGCAAAGAGACCGGAGTGGATGTGCTGATATCCGGTACCTATGCGGTGGTTGGTGGAAACCTGGGAATAAAATTCCGGGCCGTAAGCACCTACACCGGAGCCAATATATTTCTCAATACTTTTCAGGGACCGTTGAGTGAGATATTCAAACTTCTGGAAAATGCCATTACCCAGACCTTTCAGGCGATGTCGCTGGGGATTAGTGCTTCTGATCAGGTTGTTCTGGCCCGGGCACCCACCAGTTCCATTGCCGCTTTCGAGTATTATTGTAAAGCCTATGTCCAATTCCAGAACGGCGCCGCAATTGAAACGGTTGCCGGTTTATTTAATCAGGCTCTTTCGCTGGATCAGAATTTCTGGGAGGCGCAATACAATCTGGGAGTTATCTATTTTAATTATGATCAGTATGGACGAGCTCTGAGCCAGTTTGAAAAAGTGAGCAGTCAGAATCCTAATTTTTATAAGCCTTATTATGGGATGGGAATGATTTATTTTCTGCAGAGAAACTTTGCCAGGGCGCTTGAAAATTACCAGCGGGTGTTACAACTTTCTCCGGATCATGACCGCACTTTGTATTATCTCGGCCGCATCTATGTGCGGATGGATTCGGTGACCAAGGGATTGCAATATTTAAATAAATCTGCTGAATTGAATCCTAACTATCCGCCCACCCATTATCATATCGGCATGGCAAATATGGAGCGGGGATGGTTTAAATCCGCCGTTCAGGCCTTCAAAAACACCATCAAATTAGATCCTGAAAATTATCTGGCTCATAATTCCCTGGGAGAATGTTTTTACCGTTTACAAAGATTTGATGAAGCTATTTTCGAGTACCAGCGGGCCGCAACTATCAAAATCGATTTTTCCACTGCTTATTTTAATATCGGAAATACCCACTATAAACGGGGAGCACTGCAGGAGATCGTGGATTCCTATCTGGAAATTCTGGAAACCCGTTATTCCCGCGACACTGAAAACGGTCAAAGCAACTCTCTGGCAGAGGACTTACGCAGCCTTCGCTCTGATACTACGAATGGATCTTCAAAAGTTTACCGGGAAATGGTTAACGCTTACCGCGCCGCCGTTAAATATGAACCGGGTTTTTTTGAGGCTGCTTTTAATCTGGCTCTGACCTATGAAAATATGGGTGTGGCGGACAGTGCCAAGTACTATTATAGTCAGACTATCGCGGTAAATCCCAAATTAGTGCGGGCACACATGCGCCTGGGAAGATATTATGAGCGGGAAGCAAACTATGAACAGGCACTCAAACAGTTTAAGGAAGTTGTGAAGATCGAGCCTTCCTATTTTTCTGCCACTCCCCGATTGGGAGAGCCTTACCGCTATATTAATATTATCGATAACGTTCTGAACGAATATCAAACCCGGCAGCAGTTGAATCCCAATGACCCGGAGACGCTGATTGTCCTGGCCAGGATCTTTAATAGTATCGGCCGTTACGGCCAGGCTGAGCAGTATTACCAGCAGATAGTACAGCTGGATCCCGCGAATAGTGAAGCCAACCGGGAACTGAAAAATCTGCGAAAACAGCAAAAAAAGTTGTAAGCAATCCTCACATCTCATTTCCTTTCTCTGATGCAGTTCAGGGGATAATAAAATTCATATCCGGCTGATCTATTTTTCTTCGGGTGGGCCTGGGGTGTTGAAAACCTCTCTGGCCAGATCCCAGAAAGTGACATTTCCGGGCCCAGTGGACGGCTCATCGGTCGGGGTATGGACTCCCATCCGCTCTAAATTGCTGATGGCATTACTCACTTCGGAGGAATTGGTGGCATAGGCATCCATTTTAATCCGACCGGGAAGGTTTCCTTTTTTTTGTTTATAAAGCCGGGTGAGGGAGTGATAATACTGCCACTCCAGATAACTTTGCGGTTGAAATCCCCTGGTCTTCGGATCAAAGGAAATCTG
>MESS01000148.1:48833-53625 GCA_001771055.1 Caldithrix sp. RBG_13_44_9 | reverse complement strand
GATGTGAATGGCAAACCAGCCGGAACGTTCCCAGCCGTAAGGGGGAACCACAAAAATTGGGTCGGTGGTGGTAACCATCACCTGATGATTACCCAGATCAGTTATTCCAACATCCACCCCGTGTTGTGGTCCTACCAGAATATTTTGGCGCTTACGGCCCAGCTGGGGAAGGATTATTTCTTCAAAGATCTCCGAAGATACTTTTCCGATTTCAGGCATTTGGTTTTTCAAGGAATTCCCCTGATTTAAATATTTATTGCTTAAAAAAACCATGACCTGCAGAGGAAACGGGTTGACAAGGTGGAAGGGAATTCAGAAATTCCGTTTCCCTCCGCCGGTATTAACCGGATCAGGTTCAAGGGGTATTTTCTCAGCTTCATTTTCGAAGCACCCCCAACGGTACGGTCAGAATTTATAAATCTGCTCAGGAGAAATCAATCTTATTTTACTTCAGCAGAGTACTTCCAGAATTGGAAAGCAGGATTTCAAGCCACCTGATGCTTCACATTTGATCTTGGCTATTTTTTCAGCAGATTTTTCAACAGATTATCTGTGGCTACTATCCATTTCAAAGGTTTATCGGGCAAATCTTCCCGCCGCTTACTATTAATCAATTGAAATTCTCGGTAAAACTGAAGAAAAGGCAATAAAAATATTTTTATGACGAAATTTATTAACTCCCTTTTAAAAAATGAATCTTTGGGTGAAGATCGTGAATAAATAAGTGTTTAAAAATTAATTCAAAAAGAATAGAAAAATCCGGTACTGATATTATCTATAACTTGAATATTTTTTTGCGCAGCATATTTCTCTTATAAAAATAATCCCCGCTTGAGGAAGCGGGGATTTCATTCTAAATCTGATCTGCCCGATTACTTTTTGGCATCTGTTAAAAGAGGCTGATCAGTTTGGTGCTTGGCTCGATCTTTCTGAGTATAATAATCATTCAAAACAAAACTGCACATTTGTTTGACGCGTTCGTCTGTCTCAAACTTCATGTTGCTCTTCAAACAATACATCGACCATTCATTCTGAATTTTATGCAGAGCAACCAGTGCCAAGATGCGAACCTGCGGATCTTTGTTTAGACGATAAATCCGCATGATATCAAACACTGCGTCATCCACCTGCAGTTTGTCGCTGTAGCGGATGATCATTCCCATGGCTGACAACTGCAGACCGGTATTGGTAGTACCAAGAGCCATAACCAGATTTTTGCTGAAGGCTTCCCAGTTTACCTGACGTTCCTGGGCAAAACTGTTATTGATACCAACCAGTAAGCCAATAAGTACAGCAATGTTCACATAAAGCATTAATTTTTTCATGACGAGCTCCTTTTAATTATGTAGATGTTTTTTCATATTGACAATTTTCTGTTTAAATGCGATACAATTAGACCTATGATTATTTTTTAGTCCAGCTTCAGGGATAAAAACAGTAACCCAATATCTTCATGCTGCATGGAATCAATAATAATTTGTAAAATTCCCTTTTCTAAGAAAAGGTATCCGGATCTAACAAAATTTTGGGGTATATCAATGTTTGGAAATTGAAGAGAGGCTAAATTTATCCCGCGCAGCTTGCTTAAAAGATGACCGAATTTTTTGACTCTACAAGTACTACTTCTGAAACCGGACCTCATCATCCATTCCTTTAACTTAGAATGGAAACCGTTAATTAAATAAGCTGTCTATAGTACGAGCGAGGCAAAATTAGGTTACAATTTTTTTTATTTTATAAGGTTCGGATGTTAACAGAAAAAATCCGGAAATCAACCTAAAGAAAAGACTGCTCCGGATGTAAAAATTTTTTAATAGTTGGATGATAAAATTTTAGACAGATCGATCAGTTAATACGCTTTTACCATCCCTCCGTCCACCACCAGGGTTTGTCCAGTAATGTAAGTGTTAGCCTGGGAACAGAGGAAAACCGTCAGTTTAGCAAATTCTTCAGGTGTGCCGTAACGTCCCAGGGGAATGGTCTGCATTGCCTTTTTCTGGTATTCGTCCTTTGAGACACTGGCTTTTTCAGCCCGGATGGAATCCAGGTATTCCACTCGTTCAGTCATAATTTTGCCGGGACCAAGGACATTGATCAAAATATTATCCTTCCCCAGTTCACTGGCCAGGGTTTTGGTCAGCCCAACGATACCCATCCGGAAAGTATTGGAAAGAATGAGGTTATCAAGGATAACTTTTACCGAGGAAGAGGTGATATTCACGATTCTGCCGCCACCATTTTCTTTCATCGAAGGAAGTACTGCCTGAATGGTCCGGATAAAACTGAGCAGGGTTAGCTCAAAGGCGGACTGCCAATCATTATCTCTGAATTTATCGAAAGTACCAGCAGGGGGTCCTCCGGTATTATTGATCAAGGCATAAATGGGGCCCAATTCTGTCAGAGTTTTTGAAACTACTTTTTTGATATCCTCAGGTTGAGTGATATCCCCTACCACATATAATACAGTCTTTTTGGTAAGACTTTTTATCTCCCTTTGAACTTCTTTCAATTTTTCTTCACCTCGAGCAAAGAGCATCACATTGGCGCCCTCTTTGGCAAATTCCACCGCCACCCCTTTGCCGATACCATCGCTGGAAGCCATCACCAGTACTGCTTTATCCTTGAGACCTAAATCCATGGTTGAACCCTTCCTAAAATCACTGTGAATTAATTTGAAAATTAACTCTGAAATAAAGATTGTAATAATATAAAATTTAATTATACCTGGTGATGAACTATAAACAGAATTTCGCTATTCATGAAAAAATCAAATTTGTTGACAAATATTGTTGATAATGTTAAGTTTTATTCAGCAGTATATAAAGAAATGATATGTTCCATATGGAATTCAGATCAGAATTAATGTTTTCTTAAGAATCATCTCGAGAAAACTGTCCGGTTTTTAACTGATCTGATCAGTGAGCCTGCTTTCTGATTCAATTGCGGAAGTCTCCTTTTTCTTCCGGTTTGAGGTCACTCTATTTTTATTTTAGGAAATTTGTTGTAAGTGTGATTTTCACTCAGTTTCATTGATCAAAAAAACCATTTGTTAATTATATAATGGGGATAAAATGAAATACTGGCGAAAACCACTAGATATCGATCGGGTGAAAATCCCCAAGGGCGAACTTCATATCCTGTGGGAAAGGTGCAAGGGATGTGGTTACTGTGTTGAATTTTGTCCAAAGGATGTGCTGGAACTTTCACTTGAATTTAATTCCAAAGGTTATCATCCCCCGATTGTAAAAAATGGTACTACCTGCGTCCATTGCCAATTATGTGAAGTATTATGCCCTGAGTTTGCCATTTATTGTGTACTGAAGAATGAAAAGGAGCAGGCCCATGAAAGCTGATCCTGTTGGTGTCTTGACTGGAATGCATTACCTGGATGGTGATAAAGCATGTGCTGAAGGGGGAATTGCTGCGGGATGTCGATTTTTTGCCGGATACCCGATTACCCCCTCTACCGAGGTGGCGGAAAGAGTCGCCGAACGGTTTCCCCTGGTTGGAGGAATGTTTATCCAGATGGAAGACGAACTTGCTTCTATCACCGCTGTTCTGGGAGCAGCCTGGGCAGGAGTAAAATCAATGACTGTTACTTCAGGACCCGGCTTCTCTCTGATGATGGAGAACATTGGTTTGGGAGCCATGCTGGAAACTCCTTGTGTAGTAGTGAATGTGCAGCGAGGGGGGCCTTCTACCGGATTACCCACCCTTCCCGGACAGGCCGACATGATGCAGGCCAAATGGGGATCACATGGCGATTATGAAATAATTGCTCTATCACCTAATTCACCGCAGGAGTGTTTTGACCTGACCATCACCGCCTTTAATTTCTCTGAAAAATACCGGGTACCGGTGTTATTTATGATGGACGAATGTGTAGGGCATATGACTGAAAAAGTGATTATTCCGGAAGCGGACAAAATCGAAATTACTCCGCGTCGCTTCACTTCCAAAAAACCGGGTCAATATCTCCCTTACGAACCTAATAAGGATCTGGTACCGGATATGGTCGAAGCCGGAAATGGTTACTTTTTCCATATAACCGGGCTGACTCATGATGAGCGGGGTTATCCTGATATGAGCTGGCAAACTCAGGAAAAATGTGTTCACCGACTAGTAGATAAAATCAGAAAAAATTCAGATGATATTTACCTGTACGAAGAAGAAAATTTTGAAAAGGCCGAAATTGTCGTCATCTCATATGGAATTACTTCACGGGTCGCCCTCCGGGGAATTCAATTGGCACAGGCGGATGGCATTAAAAATATCGGTCATCTCCGATTAATTACCGTTTGGCCTTTTCCAGAAAAGGTGATTCGAAAACTGGCTTCTAAAATAAAGGTTTTTGTAGTGCCGGAGATGAATTATGGCCAGATGGTGCTTGAAGTTGAACGATGCGCCGGTGGACAGTGTAAGACCTTGTTAGTTCCCCATGGAGGGGGAACTGTTCACAAACCCGAATGCATCTATGAAGCGATTAAGGAGGCAATTAAATGAAAGCTGAACCATCGGAAAAAATTCAGACCAAGGCAAAAGCTCAGGTGGTGCTAGAAAACAATCAGCTGCATCCGCTCTCGGAGTGGTTAAGAATGGAACGGATTCCTCACATCTGGTGCTCTACTTGCGGGATCGGCACTGCCGTGACCTGCTTTATTGAAGCCATTAAAAAATCGCAGATTCCGCGAGAAGATATCGTGGTAGTGTCCGGTATCGGCTGCAGCGGCCGGATTGCAGGTTACATTAAACTGGACTCCTTCCATACTACCCACGGGAGGGCGGTCCCTTT
>MESS01000148.1:41891-48790 GCA_001771055.1 Caldithrix sp. RBG_13_44_9 | reverse complement strand
GTCTTCAGCGGCGATGGGGATCTGATATCCATCGGTGGTAACCACTTCATCCATACTGCCCGAAGAAATCTGGATATCACTGTTCTTTGTATCAATAACTTTATTTATGCCATGACCGGTGGACAATTAGCTCCCACCACTCCTCTTACCGCCGTGGCAACTACCGCGCCGTATGGGAGTTATGAAAATCCTTTTAATTTACCGTTACTGGCTGCCTCCTGTGGAGCCAACTATGTAGCGCGATGGACAGTCCTGCATGTTCGCCAGTTGACCAATGCCATTAACGAAGCGTTAAACAAAAAAGGTTTTTCCTTTATCGAAATCATTTGTCCCTGTACGACCCATTATGCCCGGAAGAATAAGTTGGGCACTGGTCTGGACCTAATGAAATTTTACCATGATAATTCTGAGATCGCGCATGGTGCAGATGTCCGTGATGTAGACATTCAGTTCCAAAGCAAAATCAAAGTGGGAAAATTTATTGACATTGAGAAACCTTCCTACCTCGATCAATACAATCAGTATTTACAGCAAAAACTAGGGAAAAATTTTAAACCGTACGGGGTAACGAATGAAAAAGAACATTGAAATTCGCATCGCCGGATTTGGTGGTCAGGGAATTATTATGGCCGGTTATATCATTGGCAAAGCTGCCGCAATTTATGATAATAAACATTCAACGTTAATACAAAGTTTTGGACCGGAAGCACGTGGCAGTTCCTGTTCTGCCCAGGTTATCATCTCCGAAACTCAGATTCTGTATCCCTACCTGATACGACCCGACATTTCGATTCTGTTATCGCGCGATTCCTATGAAAAATTCAACGGGGAATTGAAGGATGGCGGGATTATGTTGATTGAAAAGGATCTGGTACAACTCCAAGAACACTCCAAGAATATTTCCATTTATGATATTCCGGCTACCCGGCTGGCCGAAGAAATGGGTCGAAAAATTGTAACCAATATTATTATGGTGGGATTTTTTGCAGCATGTACCCAAATAACTTCCTATGAAGCTTCCAAAAAAGCGGTGGAAAGCTCCGTACCCCCCGGTACCGAAGCGCTTAATCTCAAAGCCTTTGAAACAGGATTTGAATACGGTAATAAATTGTTGGCAGAACCCCAAAAAAGTCGATTAAAGGCGTAGATGAATATTTGGACCGCCATCAAAAAGATTTGGATTCCTGTAGCCATTGAATTCTGACAGGATCCAGGTGGCGGATGCCAATTTAAAGAGGAAAGGGAGACATGACCTCCATTCCAAAACAGCCGAAAGGTGCCTTAATTATCGGCGCGGGTATTTCCGGAATTCAAGCGGCACTGGATCTGGCGGATGCTCAGTTCCAGGTCTATCTGGTGGAAAAGCAACCCAGCATTGGCGGAACCATGGCTAAGCTGGACAAGACTTTCCCCAGTATGGATTGTGCTATATGAATTCTGGGTCCGAAGATGATGGATGTCGGTCGACATCCCCGGGTCAAACTTTATACCAACGCTGAAGTCTTTGAAGTAACCGGTAAGGCTGGTAATTTTAAGGCAAAGATACTTCGCCACGCCCGATATGTGGATGAGACGGAATGTACCGCTTGCGGTGACTGTTCCGAGGTCTGCCCGGTAGCCTATCCCAATGAATTTGATGAAGGATTGGGCTTGCGACGGGCGATTTATTCACCCTTCTCGCAGGCCGTACCCTCCGCTTTCATCCGATCGGCAGATGATTGTCTGGGAACAAATCCCATTGCCTGTGGAAAATGTGTGGAAGTCTGCCTGAAAAATTGCATTGATCTGGATATGCATGATAAGGTCGAAGGAATAGATGTCGGGGCTATCATTGTGGCGACCGGGATCAATTATTATGATCCACGGGAGGCCAGTGAATATGGATATACCCGCTTCGAAAACGTAGTGAACAGTATTGAACTGGAACGGTTACTCAGCCCCAGCGGTCCGTCCGGCGGTCAATTATTACGGTTTACTGACCAAAAACCACCCAAGCGGGTCTCATTTATCCAGTGTGTAGGTTCTCGTAGTGTCCGTCGCGACATTCCCTATTGCAGCCGGATTTGCTGCATGAATGCTATCAAGAGTGCACTCTTAATCCGGGAAATGTATCCTAAGACAAAAGTAGATATCTTCTATATTGATATTCGGGCATTTGGCAAGGGTTTCGAACAGTTTTACCAGCGAGCCTTGCATGACAAATATATTCAGTTTATCCGCGGTAAACCCTCTCGAATCGAAGAAGATCCGCAAACCAAAGATCTTATAATCCTGAGTGAAAATGTGGAAAACGGAAAGACCGATAAGTTGCGTACGGATCTGGTCATCCTGTCAGAAGCCGTAGTCCCTCCAGCCAATGCCCGTAGCCAGGCAGAGATTTTGGGAATAAAGACCGACCTTCGGGGTTTCTTCCTTCCCCAGGACCGTTGCGGAGATCCGCTTTCCTCGACCCGGGATGGTGTTTATTTATGTGGATGTGCCACCGGACCTAAAGATATCACTGACTCTATCGCTGAGGCTTCGGGCGCTGCCGTGAGGGCAGCCCAATACCTGACAGCCCATAAATTACCCGAAGTAAAGGAAGAAATTCCGGATTATGACTACAGTGGGCCTTTGCGGATCGGGGTGTTCGTTTGTCACTGTGGTTCCAATATCGCCGGGATACTGGATGTTCAACATTTAAAAGAATACGCCAGTGGCTTGCCCAATGTGGTCTTTTCAGAGGATCTTTTATTTGCCTGTGCTGAGAGCACTCAGAGAAATATTCAGGAAAAGATTGTAAATAACAAGTTGAACCGGGTGGTCATTGCCGCCTGTACCCCCCGCACTCATGAACCTATTTTCCGGGAAACGTTGCGTAAGGTGGGATTAAATCCATACTTGCTGGAAATGGCAAATATACGTGATCAATGTTCTTGGGTACATATTGGGTATGCCCGGCAGGCTACCTCCAAAGCAAAAGACCTGATCCGGATGGCAGTAGCCAAAGTCCGGCAATTAGAACCGTTGGAACCCAAGGAAATGAAAATTGGGCACAAGGTCATGGTGATTGGAGGTGGGATTGCCGGGATTGAAACTGCCCTGCAATTAGGTAAAAGAAATTACTCTGTCTTTTTGGTTGAAAAGGAAAAAGAACTGGGCGGATGGGTAAAAGAACTCAAAATTCTTTACCCCAGCGGAATGTCCGGCAAAGAACTGATTGAAAAGAAAATGAAAGAATTACCGCCAGAAAAAGTAAAGATTTTCACCGACAGTGCGATTCAGGATATAACCGGTTATGTAGGAAATTTTAAAGTCCGCATAAAGTCAAATAATGGAAAATCATCCTCCAGACCAGTGCCGGTCGGTGCCATTGTCCTTGCAATTGGTTTCGACCTATATCAGCCAAAGAAAAATGAATTTGGTTATGGAAAGTATTCGAATGTCATTACCAATATTGAACTTGAAGATTTTCTGCTAAATAAAAAATCAGTTGTCATAGACAAAAAGCCGGTCAGATATGCCACCTTTATCCAATGTGTGGGTTCCAGAGGAAAAGACGGCTTGCCAGAGTGCTCCCGCTACTGTTGTCAAGCCGCCATCAAGCAGGCCATTGCATTACAAAAGATGGGAATTCAGGTGACAGTATTCAATCGCGATATTCGGGTATATCACCATGAAGCAGAAACGATGTACCGAGAAGCACGCGAGTTGGGAGTAAGATTTATCCGGTTCACCCTGCAAGATCCTCCTCGGTTAATCGGCGTTAAAGACCTAAAAGCGATCCATTTTAAGGAACCATCACTTCATACCGATATTGAAGTACCGGTGGACTTGTTGATTTTATCAGTGGGAATGCGACCTGCCTCCAGCTCCATCGGGCAAATCCAACAATTTATTAAGGTACCGGTGGGGATGGATGGATATTTGTTGGAAAAGCATCCAAAATTTGGACCGGTGGAGACCAACATTGAAGGGGTTTTTATTTGCGGATGTATCCAAAGTCCCAAGGATATTTCGGATTCTATTGGACAGGCCAATGCTGTGGCTGCCAAAGTGGATGCCCTGCTGGCCAGATCTACCATCATGATGGAGCCGCTGGTTTCAACCATCAATATTGACTATTGCCGGGGATGCGGGACCTGCGTTAGTGTATGCGAGTTTGAGGCCATTTCCTTGCAGGATCAGGAGGGAATTATGCTGGCCCAGGTCAATGAAGCCTTGTGCAAAGGGTGTGGCACCTGCGCCACCTTCTGTCCAACTAATGCCATCGATATCAGGCATTTCCGAGATCGGCAGATAGAGACGATGCTAAGGGCATTTCTGCTGGAGGAGGAGAGCGTCCCATAACAGTTTCTTCATGATCTTCCGGTAATACTCGGAAGCAAAACAGGAAAAGGTATGCCCAAGAAAACCAACAAACCGGATTTTGAACCTCGAATTGTGGTATTTGCCTGTAACTGGTGCAGTTATCCGGCAGCAGATTCGGCAGGGATCAATCGAATGCAGTATCCACCGAATGTGCGCATCATCCGGACCATGTGCATGGGTCGGGTCAATCCGTCGCATGTCCTGAAAGCACTGGAATTGGGTGCGGATGGGGTTTTGGTTTCGGGGTGTCATTTTGCCGATTGTCATTATAGTTTTGGTGCCCGTAAAGCCGCTGAACAATATAAAAGGTTAGAAGCAGTGGTAAGAATTTTGGGATTTGAAAAAGAAAGGATTCGTCAGGAATTTATTTCAGCGGCAGAATTCCCAAAGTTTGTAAAAGTGGTGAAGCAAATGGTGGATCAGGTAAAAAAACTGGGTCCATCTCCGGTAAAAAAACAAATAGAAAAAATAGGAACTTTCAGTAAAACTGAAACCGCTCTGGAAGCCTGAACACCCATGGTTAAAGACAGGGACTAATGATGGAATTCAATATCAAACAGATTCAAGAGACCAATGCCTTTGCCTGCCTGGAATGTGGGAAGTGTACCGGAGTATGCCCGGTTGCCCGGCATTCCAAAACCTTTTCACCGCGATCGATTCTGATCAAGTCCATCAGAAACAGTCATCCTGACGCCCTCAAAGGATCCGATCTCTGGTCATGTCTCACCTGCCAGCAGTGTGATACAATCTGTCCTTCCCATATAAGATATATCGACTTTATGCAGCTGATCCGGCAGTTTGTAGGTGTTACCAACCAGGATGCTACATGTTCGCATGGGGGAATTGTAGATTCCATTTTGAAGATCATGACTACCCCGAACCTGCAGCAGCAGAGAATGGATTGGATCACCAAAGACTATCAAACCACTGCTTCCGGGGACTACCTGTATTTTGTAGGATGTCTACCTTATTATGATGTCCTTTTTTCATCACTGGAAGTGCACCCCCTAAATATTGCCCGCAGTACCATAAAAATTTTAAATTATTTGGATATTCAACCTCAGGTTCTCCCCAATGAAAAGTGCTGTGGACATGATTTCTACTGGAATGGGGATCTTAAGAATTTCAAAATACTGGCTGAGCAGAATCTCGAACAGATCCGAAATTCCGGTGCTAAACAAGTCATAACTGCCTGTCCGGAGTGTTACCGGACTCTAAAGGTTGAATATGCAAAATTTTTCGGTAAAACCGGTTTTGAAGTGCAGCACATCAGTGAATTTTTGGCAGTACGCCTTAAGGATAAACACATTCCACTTAAAACTGAAAAACTCAGCGCCTGCTATCATGATCCTTGTCGGTTGGGAAGACACCTGGGGATCTATGATGCACCAAGGGGAGTTTTATCTAAATTAAGTGGTTTGACTCTAAATGAAATGGCCCACCATCATCAGCGGGCTATCTGTTGCGGTGTGACTGGCTGGATGAATTGTTCTCAGATCTCCAAACAGATTCAGACCCATCGGTTACGAGAAGCTCAGGCGACGGGTTCCGATATACTAATCACTTCCTGTCCCAAGTGTCAGATTCATTTTCAGTGTGCGCTTCTCGATAAACAGTTAAAGGAAGAAATTCATTTTACCATCAAAGATTTAGTAGAGGTGGTAGCTGAAAATCTGAATTAATCAGATGTTAATTTACCTGAAATTCATACTTGAAATTATCACATTGAATCTTTTTAGAAGAGGAGAACTTGGGAATGCCATTAAATGATTATCTCCAGAATGTGGGAATCGTCGGGGCGGCTGGTAAAATGGGAAGTGGAATTGCCTTGCTAATCGCCCAGGAGATGACCCTGCAAAGATTGCTACCCGATAATAAGACCAAAACCTATGCGTTACACCTGGTTGATGTGGATTCGGCTAGACTGGAAGGACTATTACAGTACCTGAGAACACAAGCCGTAAAATATGCAGAACGCGGTATTGTCACTTTGCGTAATGCCTATCGTGACCACCCGGATCTGATTGAAAATCATGAATTCATTCAACAATTTGTCAGCGACTTATTTTTAAATGTGAGAGTAGGAACGAATCTCGATCAGTTGAAAAACTGCCAGCTCGTATTCGAAGCGGTGATCGAAAAGCCCAGCCTGAAAGTCTCCATCCTTAAAAAATTGAACAAGATTTGTTCCCAAAATACTTTCTATTTGACCAATACCTCTTCAATCCCTATCGGTTATCTGGATGAAAAAGCAGGATTGAACGGAAGAATCATCGGATATCACTTCTATAATCCCCCTGCTGTACAGAAGTTAGTGGAGGTTATTTCACCAAAAGGGATGAATGATGAATTACAAAAACTTGGACAGGAGTTAGGAATACAATTACGAAAGACTCTGATCCCTTCCCATGATATTGCCGGTTTTATTGGCAATGGCCATTTTATGCGCGATGGACTTCATGCCCTGCTGGAAGTTGAAAAATTACGGAATAATTTTAGTTTCGTGGAAGCGGTTTATATCATGAATAGGATTAGCCAGGATTTTCTGA
>MESS01000148.1:41699-41841 GCA_001771055.1 Caldithrix sp. RBG_13_44_9 | reverse complement strand
CCAGGGAGATTGGAAGAATAAAGTGGATGAAAAGATAGGTAATCCGCCAGAGGGATTTTACCCCTGGCGGTCGCTGTTAGGTGACCCGGCAAAAGAAGAAAAACTAACTCTCTATTTTCAGAATCTTCAAGTAAGTACAACA
>MESS01000148.1:23777-41676 GCA_001771055.1 Caldithrix sp. RBG_13_44_9 | reverse complement strand
CTATTTACACCGTAGCAAAGCCATTGGTGAACAACTGGTAGCAGATGGGGTTGCCAAATCAGCCGATGATGTAAACGGTGTTCTATTAAATGGATTTTATCACTTGTATGGTCCGATTAACAACTATGCATTGATCTGATAATTATCTCGTTGTGCTAGAGAATAAAATCTGAGGTGGACATGAATAAATTAAACAAATCGGTTTATTTGACGGCCGGATTCAACACTGTTTTTTTAGGTACCGGGCGAAAGGAATTTCACCCCAAGAAATCGCGTCCGGGAATCGACCATTATATTGTGGAAGCCGGAAAGGGCACAATCGCTCAGATCCAGAACCAGGCCCATTTGATAGACGAAGGAGTGATTTCTAATTTTATGGCGGCCCGTTTCAATCGTCAGGGAAACCTGGCGGCTTTCATTCCGGCTATTGATCCAGCGCTGTTGTATAAACCGTGTTCCCGGGTAGAGGGAGCATGTGGTTCTGGTGGCTTGGGTGTTTATACCGCCATCAAAAGCGTACTGTCCGGAATTTCCGATGTAGTTTTGACTATTGGAGTGGAAGTTCAGAATAGTGTGAAGGCCGTATATGGGGCGGATTTTCTGGCGGGCGCCGGATATTATGAGGGAGAGCGGAAAGAGGGACATGCCCACTTTTTCCCGGACAAATTTTCTAAGAGAGCAGCTGCCTGTTTTCAGAAGTATGGTCATGACAAAATTAGATCGGCCATGGCACGCTGGTATGAGCAGGCTATCAAAAATGCCCGCCAGAATCCTAAGGCACAGGAATATCACAATACAACTCCGGATCTGTATGCGGTAGGAATGACTCCTCCCAATCCCAGATCTTTTGTGGATCATTTAAATGTTTTCGATTGCTCAAAAGTGTCGGATGGGGCGGCATCAATTATAGTAGCCTCAGAAGACGGGCTGAAGAGATTGAATATTAGCCGGAAAGAGGCTATTGAGGTAGTGGGGATAGGTATTGCGGTGGACGATATTAAACAATCGCCGCCTGACCTGACCCAGTTAACGACTACCCGCAAAGCTGCTCAGAAATCATATGAGATGGCAGTAGCAAAACCGGAAGAAATTGGTGTTCTGGAGATTCACGATTGCTTCACAATTACCGCTCTCTTGGCCCTGGAAGCGGCCTGCATAGTGAAGGAAGGTGAAGCGGCTGATTTTGTTGAGAAAGGGGAAACGGCACTCGGAGGTGAAATTCCCACCAATGCCACAGGAGGACTGATCGGTTTTGGGCATCCAACCGGAGGAACCGGTGTCCGTCAGGCTGTTGATCTGTGGCAACAATTAACGGGAAAAGCAGGAGATTGCCAGGTTACTTTGAAGTCTCAAAAACCTTATGGCATGATGATCAATATGGGCGGAAATGATAAAACAGTGGCTACTTTCATCTTTAAATCGGCTACCGCCTGATAGTAGTATAGGTTAGCTTTCGATGGTTAGAATCTTATAATTTTATAAAAAATTGATGATAATGAGGAAATAGCATGGCAGGGATTGTTGGATATGGAAGTTATATTCCGAAATATCGAATTAGAGTAGAAGAAATTGCCAAGCAATGGGGAGCCGATGCTGAAAGCTATCGAAAAGGTCTGATGGTAGAAGAAAAGTCGGTACCAGCCTTGGATCAGGATACCATCACCATGGCGGTGGAAGCCTCACTTCGTGCTCTGAGTCGGGCGGGAATTAATCCGCTGGAAATTGGAGCAGTATATGTGGGCTCTGAATCCCATCCTTATGCGGTGAAACCGAGCGGTACAACTCTGGCAGAAGCCATTGCTGCTACTCCTGAGGTACATTGCGCCGATTTCGAATTCGCCTGCAAAGCCGGCTCGGAAGCCATGTTTGTGGCTTTGCAACTGGTACAGACAGGTAGTATGAAGTATGCACTGGCGGTGGGCGCGGACACCTCACAGGGCGCTCCTGGAGATGCCCTGGAATATACTGCATCTGCGGGTGCAGCCGCTTTTATCATGGGCACGGAAAATTTGCTTGCGACTTGTGAGCATACCTATTCATTCATGACCGATACCCCGGATTTTTGGCGCCGAGAACACCAGTTTTATCCTCAACACGGTGGACGATTCACCGGAGAACCGGCCTACTTCAAACATATTACTGGCTGCGGAGAAGCCCTGCTCCAGAAATCGGGCTTGAAACCACAGGATTTTGCTTATGCGGTTTTTCACCAGCCCAATGGGAAATTTCCCATCCGGGTGGGTAGAATGCTGGGCTTCAGTAAAGAACAGATCTCTCAGGGATTGTTGTGCCCCAGAATTGGCAACACATACTCCGGGTCATCACCATTAGGACTTACAGCTATCCTGGATGCTGCTAAACCTGGAGATTTAGTTTTCATGGTGTCTTATGGATCAGGCGCGGGAAGTGATGGATTTATCTGGAAAGTGACCGAGCGGATTGAGCAGGTACGCAATGCCGCACCTCTGACTTGGGATATCATAAATGGCGAAAAAAATTATCTGGATTACGGGCTCTACTCCAAATATCGGAGAAAGATTATTAAAAATAATTAATGTAATCCCCAGCCAACCAAAGAAAAATAGGAGCAGATTGTGAGCCGAGACGTAGTTGTGATTGGAGTAGGATTAAGTCAATGGGGAGAATTGTGGGATCTTTCCCTGAGAGATATTTTTGTGGATGCCGCCCTGGCCGCTATCCAAGATGCCGGAGTGGACAGGATTGATGCTATGTACGTGGGCAATATGACCGCTGGCATTTTCACCGGACAGGAACATCTCGCATCTCTTTTAGCCGATTACCTAGGGGTTACACCTATACCTGCCGCCCGGGTAGAATCTGCCTGTGCCTCTGGAGGTCTGGCAGTGAAAATGGGTTTTATGGATGTCGCCCTGGGTTTGAGCGAAATCGTGCTGGTGGGCGGAGTAGAAAAAATGACTGATGTGGGAACAGAGGAAGCAACCTATGCATTATCTACCGCGGCTGATCAGGATTATGAAGTATACCATGGTATCACTTTTCCCGGATTATATGCTATGATGGCCCGGGTACATATGGAAAAATTTGGTACGACTCGCAAGCAAATCGCCGAAGTAGCCGTGAAAAATCATTATCATGGCTCCATGAATCCAGCAGCCCAATACCCACAACAGGTCACAGCAGAGCAGGTCATGAAATCGGTAATGATTGCGGATCCTTTGCGGATTCTGGATTGCTCGCCTATAACCGATGGGGCAGCTGCTATCATTCTCTGTTCTTTAGATGTAGCCAAAAAAATTTCAAAAAAACCTCTAATTAAGATCAAGGGTTTTGGCCATGCCACTGACAGTATTGCTTTGCATAGCCGCACTGATTTAACCTTGCTTCCCGCTACGGTGAAGGCAGCTCAAAATGCCTATAAAATGGCGGGAATCTCTCCTGCACAGATTGATGTGGCAGAAGTTCACGATTGCTTTACGATTGCGGAAATTTTCATCATCGAGGACCTGGGATTTGTTCCCAAGGGGCAGGGGGGAAAAGCGTCCGAAGCAGGAATAACAAGACTAGGGGGAAAACATCCGGTAAATGTCAGTGGCGGATTGAAATCCAAGGGTCATCCGGTGGGTGCTACCGGTGTGGCACAGGTAGTGGAAATTGTCACCCAGTTGCGTGGGGATGCCGGTCCACGACAGGTGAAAAAAGCCCGGATCGGTCTTACCCAGAATATGGGTGGCAGTGGGGGAAGTAGCTTGGTGCATATCCTGGAGGTAATATAATGTCTGTTTCGAAATATTGGCGAGAGATGCCGCATCGGTATCGCCTGGAAGCAGG
Organism: Caldithrix sp. RBG_13_44_9; assembly: GCA_001771055.1. Classification (GTDB taxonomy): domain Bacteria; phylum Calditrichota; class Calditrichia; order RBG-13-44-9; family RBG-13-44-9; genus RQOF01. The sequence goes on along the minus strand of MESS01000148.1, from coordinate 37,866 downwards.
GAAATGCAAAAAATGTGGAAAAATCTATTTTCCAAAAAGGCATATTTGTAACCAGTGCAGAGGCCAGGATTTTGAAAACATTAAGCTTTCCCGGGAGGGAAAGTTGGAAACCTTTACCATAATTCATGTGGGTCCCAGCCAGTTTGCTGAGCAAGTTCCTTATGCTGTGGGAATTGTCCGGCTGAAAGAAAACATTTGTATCCTAGCCCAGATTGCCGATTGTGATATCCATTCATTAAAAACCGGCATGTCTTTGAAAATTGAATTCCGCCGGGTATCGGAGGATGGTGAAGCGGGGATCATTCATTACGGTTATAAATGTGTTCCGAGTGAAAAGGCCTGAATTTGAAAAGGGACAATAATACGGATAAAAGAAATTCTGAATCAAGTCGGTTCGGATAATATTGATGAAGAAGAGAGAAGGAAAAAGGGTGTAGGTCTATCATGTTTCGTCTGGAATCTAAAATAAAAACGGATACAGCTGACTTTAGAGAAAACAAAGCCCATCACCTGTCATTGGTCGGGGAGTTGAAGGAGAAGCTGGTCCAAATCCGGCAGGGAGGACCACCTCATGCTCATGAATTAAACCAGTCCCGCGGCAAATTATTTGTGCGTGAGCGGTTGAAATTACTATTTGATCCCGACACTCCTTTTATGGAACTGTCTCCTCTGGCCGCATATGGATTATATGAGGATCAAGCACCTTCTGCTGGTATTGTTACCGGCATTGGAATTGTTCATGGCCGGGAGGTGCTGCTGGTGGCCCATGATGCCACCGTTAAAGGGGGGACATATTTTCCCATGACCATTAAGAAACATGTACGTGCTCAGGAAGTTGCCCTGCAAAATCATCTGCCATGCATCTACCTGGTGGATTCCGGAGGAATCTTTCTGCCTTATCAATCTGAGACCTTTCCGGACCGCGATCACTTCGGGCGGATTTTTTTCAATCAGGCTCGAATGTCGGCACTAGGTATTCCGCAGATTTCCGTGGTGCTTGGTTCGTGTACAGCCGGGGGCGCTTACCAACCTGCCATGAGTGATGAAGCCGTAATTGTAAGGAACCAGGGCACGATCTTTATTGGGGGGCCTCCGCTGGTGAAAGCTGCCACCGGAGAAGAGGTTTCTGATGAGGAATTAGGAGGGGCTGATGTACATTGCCGGATTTCCGGAGTCGCGGATCATTATGCACTGGATGAATCGCATGCACTGGAAATCACCCGTAATCTGATCGAAAATCTTGAGTGCCCGCAAAAATTCAAGTTGGATCAGCATCCTCCGGAAGATCCCTATTACGACCCGGAAGAGATTTATGGAATTATTCCCAAGGATTTACGGAAACCTTATAATATTAAAGAAATCATCGCCAGATTGGTTGATGGAAGCCGTTTTCAGGAATTTAAGGAGCTTTACGGTCCAACCTTGGTATGTGGTTTCGCCCGAATTATGGGATATCCAATAGGAATTCTGGCAAATAATGGAGTATTATTCAGTGAAAGTTCACTAAAAGGAGCCCATTTCATCAATCTCTGTACCATGCGAAAAATTCCGCTACTATTTCTTCAAAATATCACCGGTTTTATTGTGGGCAAGCAATATGAGCATCAGGGAATTGCCAAGGATGGGGCAAAATTGGTTCATGCCGTAGCCAATGCTCTGGTTCCCAAATTTTCGGTTATCGTTGGTGGTTCATATGGTGCCGGAAACTATGCCATGTGTGGGCGGGCATATGAACCCCGACTGCTCTGGATGTGGCCGAACTCGAAAATCTGCGTCATGGGAGGAGAGCAAGCCGCCCAAGTTCTACTCACTATCAAGATGAATGCTTTGGCTAAGAAAGGAATCAAACTGACAACCAAGGAGCAGGAAGAGTTTCGTCGACCCACCCTGGAAAAATATGAACGGGAATCTTCACCATACAATAGTACCGCCTTGCTGTGGGATGATGGAATTATTGACCCGTTGGATACCCGTGCTGCTCTGGCATTGGGGATTTCTATGTCTCTGAATGCTCCAATTCCTGATCAGCGCTACGGCATATTCAGGATGTAAAGATGGTAAAAAAAATTAAAAAAATTCTGGTTGCTAATCGGGGAGAAATTGCCTTACGAGTTGTTCGAGCCTGTCGGGAACTTGGCATCCAAAGTGTGGCGATTTATTCCGATGCGGATCGTCACGCCTTGCATGTACTGGCAGCCGATCACGCCGTCAATATTGGTTCTCCAGAGCCCAAGGAGAGTTACCTGAATATTAAAAAGATTGTAGAGTGTGCAAAAAGCCTCAAGTGTGATGCCATTCATCCCGGATATGGATTTCTGGCAGAAAATTACCATTTTGCTCAACAATGTGAAAAAGAAGGTCTCATTTTTATCGGGCCTAATTCCCGGGCCTTGAGGTTGGTAGGAGACAAACTCAGATCTCGTCAGATAATGGCAGAAGCAGGTATACCAATTATTCCCGGAATGAACAGTGCAGACAGTAATATCAAAAATTTGCAGGATTTTGCCCGTAAAGTGGGTTATCCGGTGATTGTCAAGGCCTCGGGTGGTGGTGGAGGCAAAGGAATGCGAATTGTCCATAAACCTTCTGAGCTGGTATCCAGCATCGAAGCCGGAAGGCGAGAGGCCAAATCAGCCTTCGGTGATGATACGGTTTATATCGAAAAATATCTGGAAAAACCCCGGCATATTGAATTTCAGGTACTGGCGGATAATTATGGAGATGTGATCCACCTCTTCGAGCGTGAATGTTCCATCCAGCGCCGTTATCAGAAAATTATTGAGGAATCACCTTCCTCTGCCCTGGATGTGAAATTAAGAACTGAAATGGGAGAAATCGCCAAAAAGGTAATGGTAATCTCTCATTATAACAATGCCGGAACGGTAGAATTTTTACTCGATACCAGTAAGAATTTTTATTTTCTGGAGGTTAATGCCCGGATCCAAGTAGAGCATCCGGTGACCGAAATGGTGGTTGGAATTGATCTGGTAAAGCAACAGATCAGGTTAGCCGGCGGGGAGAAACTGAAGCTGAAGCAAAAGGATCTGAATCAGAGGGGACATGCGATTGAATGCCGGATTTATGCCGAGGATCCTGAGAATAATTTCTATCCATCAATTGGAAGAATTCATTTGGTTAAAGAACCAGTAGGACCGGGAATCCGGTGTGATTCCGGAATTTATTCTGGTTGGGAAGTACCATTCCATTACGATCCAATCCTTTCCAAACTTATTGTATGGGACGAAAACCGGGAAGGGGCGGTCAACCGGATGGCTTCAGCTTTATCAGAATATGTCATTCTGGGTATCAAAACTCAGATTCAGTTTCTCATGGAGGTTATTAAGCATCCGGAATTTCGAACCGCGAGATTGCATACTCACTTTATTAAAGATCACTTTAGTGATTGGAGACCCAAAGAAATTGGAGACTACCTTCCGGTGGCGTTGATTGCTTCTGCAATTATCAAAATGGAAAAACCAGTGGGGTCAAAAGAGACTGTCTCCAAATCTGCTCTCTCCCCCTGGCAATTGTTCGGGAAATGGGAATTTATGTCATCGATTAAGAAATAGGGATAAGGATGGAATTCAACTTTCGACACAACGATCAAAATTTTGTGGTCACGGTTCAAAAGAGTGCCGATGGTCAGTTTTCCGCAGAAATTGATGGTCGTAAATTGCCTTTTGAATACCATTGGATATCCCCGGATTGCTTGTGGTTGGTTATTGATAATGTTTTGCATACGGTTTTCGTCAGCCAGCAGGGTAAGAATTACGAGGTTTTCGTCAGGGGAAACCATTCAGAAATTGCAGATCTCGGCAGCAAAAGCCAGGTCGGCCGCACCGTGGCAGGAGAAATACGCAAATCGACTGAAAATATAATTTTCGCACCGATGCCAGGAAGGATTCTTAAGATATTGGTGAAGAAAAACCAACCAGTGGAAAATAATCAGCCTCTATTTATTCTTGAGTCGATGAAAATGGAAAATGAAGTACAGTCCCCCAGAGAGGGGAAAATTGCCAGGATAAATTTCAAGGCAAATGATCTGGTATCCCTAGGCGATCCCATCATAGAGTTAGAAAATTTATTGGAAAAATAGCCAGTGGCAGGTCAGACGTATGAAGAATCTTAGAGTAGCATCAAGGCGGAATCATATTAGTATTGGTACAGAGAAATTTGCTGATCCTTTCAAAATTAATGCAGCGGTGGAGGTTTTTAAGAAGCGAGTGCAGAAAGAGCCGGAGGATTTAACTTACTTATACGAGCTGGGATATTTTTATTATTTACAGGGCAACTTGAAAAAGTCCATATCGACTTTTGAAAAACTGCTAGAAATTAAACCTGATTTTGCATTGGCTCATTATAATTTGGGTCTATGCTACTTTCGTTCGGCACAATTGAAAAAGGCAATCCGTTCCCTGCACCGGGTAGTAGAAATTGATTCTGATTTTACCATGGCTTATTACTGGCTGGGTCTCATCAATTACCGGGCAGGTTATACCCATCAAGCCATCGAATCACTTCTGAATTCTCTAAAAAGAGATCCCCAGTCATTGATAATCCTCTACGATCTCGCCATTATCTATCTGACAATTGGTGAGAATAAACAGGCCATAAAAGTCCTTCAGAAACTTATAAAATTGTATCCGGATCATGAGGTGGCTTATTATCATTTGGGAAAAGCCTTCTATAACCTGGAGCGATATCATGAAGCACTCTTCAATCTCAACAAAGCACTGGAACTAAATCCCCATGATAAAAGAGCTAAGCAGATGGTCGACTCGATTACAGAATTTACCCGGTATCCGGAAGGACCCATTTAATGAATGAAAGGATTTTAAATATCTGAGGAAGGATTAACTGGGAGAAATAAACCATTATGGAAGAAAAATTAAGAATCGGGGTATTTGTCTGCGATTGTGGATTGAATATCGCCGGCACCGTCAATTGTGAGGAAGTGGCTAAAGATGCGGAAACAATTGATGATGTGGTGGTGGTTGTCCGGAACAAATATACTTGTGCTGATCCGGGGCAGAATGAGATCAAGAAAGCGATTGTGGAACACAAATTAAACCGGGTGGTGGTGGCCTCCTGTACCCCCAAGATACACGAACCCACCTTCCGGCAATGTGTGGCGGATGCCGGCTTGAATCCTTATCTGTATGAAATGGCCAATATCCGGGAACATTGCAGCTGGGTTCACCAGAATGAAAAAGATAAGGCGACCCAGAAGGCTAAGGATCTGGTGAGAATCGCAGTGGCCCGTGCCCGGTTGCTGGAACCACAAACCGAAGCGGAAGTACCGGTAACCAAGTCTGCTCTGGTAATTGGTGGTGGGGTGGCCGGTATTCAAACCGCTCTGGATCTGGCAGATGCCGGGCACCAGGTCTATCTGGTGGAAAAAGAACCCAGCATCGGTGGGATTATGGCAGCACTGGATAAAACCTATCCCACCATGGACTGCTCAATATGAATTCTGGGACCGAAGATGATGGATGTCGGTCGACATCCCCGAATAAAGCTTCTCGCTTATAGTGAAATTGATCATGTTTCCGGATTCATCGGCAACTTTCATGTAAAAGTCAGGAAAAAAGCCCGCTACGTAGACGAAAACGAATGTACCGCCTGTGGTGATTGTGTAGTTGATTGTCCAGTGTCGGTACCTGATGAATACCAGCAAGGATTATCCTCCCGGAAAGCGATCTATATCCAACTCCCTCAGGCAGTACCCTCGGCCTATCTCATTGACATGGAAAATTGCCTGGGGAATAATCCTATCGCCTGTGGAAAATGTATGGATGCCTGCCAGAAGAAATGTATAAATTTTGATATGCAGGATGAAATGATCGAACTGGAGGTGGGAACTATTATTGTTGCTACTGGCATGGGAGTATATGATCCAACCGAAATGGATGAGTTCGGTTACCGCAGCTACGAAAATGTAATTACCAGCATGGAATTTGAGCGCCTGATTTGTGCCGGGGGACCAACCGAAGGGCATTTCGTGAGGCCTACTGATCACAACCGTCCCCAAAAGATTGCCTTTATCCAATGCGTTGGGTCCCGCTCGGACAATCGCGGTAATCCTTACTGTAGTAATATCTGCTGCATGAATACTATTAAAGATACCCTGTTATTGAAGGATCATTATCCCGACACCAAAAGCCAGGTATTCTACATTGATATACGTGCCTTTGGTAAAGGATTTGAAGATATGTTCAAACGCAGTAAAGAAGCGGGGGTTCAGTATATCCGTGGCATACCCGGTGATGTGTGGGAAGATCCCCAGACTAAAAATATTTTTTTGGCGGTAGAGGACACGACTTCAGGAAAAGTCCAAGTTCATGAAGCGGAAATGGTCGTTTTATCGGTAGGATTGGAACCTAATAAAGAGATGAAACCTCTCCAGCAAATGCTGACTCTGTCCAGTACCAGTGATGGATTTTTAATGGAGTCGCATCCCAAATTGAAACCGGTAGATGCTCCCACCCGGGGTATTTTTTACGCCGGGTGTGTGGAAGCTCCCAAAGATGTAAAAGATAGTGTTACCCAGGCAGGTGCGGCAGCAGCCAGAGCCAGTATCATCCTGAATGCCGGTCGGGTAAAAATCGAAGCCATAACGGCAATGATCAATACTGACTTGTGTAACTATTGCGGCCGGTGCGCCAAAGTGTGTCCCTATCATGCCGTCACTGAATCAGACCGGAAACTGGGGATATATCCCAAAGTAATCCAGGCCGCTTGCGCAGGATGTGGTACCTGTGGTGCAGAGTGCCCCACTGATGCGATCACCATGCGCCATTTTACCGATCAACAGATTATGGCTCAGATAGATTCTATCCTAGCGAAAGATCACATGGAGAAGATCGTGACATTTGCCTGTAATTGGTGTTCTTATGCGGGAGGTGATCTAGCAGGCACCTCCCGCCTGCAGTATCCGACCAATATCCGGCTGATCAGAACCATGTGCAGTGGCCGGGTGGATGAAAAATTTGTGATTCACGCCTTCCGTAAGGGTGCTCCGCTTGTTCTGGTCTCAGGCTGTCATTTTGCGGATTGTCATTATATCAACGCTGTCACCTGGACTCAACGACGAATAGAACGTCTATGGAATCGTTTGGAAAGATTAGGTATCCGGCCCGAGCGATTACAGTTGGAGTGGATTTCCGCTGCAGAGGGACAAAAATTTTCGCGGGTAATGAAAGAACTGGAGGAAATGCGTAAAAAAGTTACCTTGGAAGAAGTAAAGGAAACGATTTCGATTCTGGAGAAGGAAGCACAAAGGGAAGCTGAAAAAGAAAAAGCCAAAAAACTGAAACAGCCATCTGTGTTACAGACAGCATAGTGGATTACAATTGAAAGGAATTTGAAATATTCATACTAACCAATTTACCAAAGGTAGTTTTAATTCTAACTGAGGTTAGGTCACTTTTCAGTTGAATGGGTTTGTAAGGATGACTGAATTTTGATGGGCATCCATATGTTATGTCAATTGAATCGCAACAAACAGTGTGTAAAAGCGATAAGGGGCCTTCGATGACGGAAAAGGGCAAATTCAGATGCTTGCGCTGTGGTCATGAATATGAAGATAAATTTACCCCCAATGTGCCACAGGAACGAGCATGTCCAAAATGTGGCAGCAATAGTGTGAGGAGACTTGAAGAAAAAAATAATCCAGCTAAAGATCAATAAAATGGGATTTTAGGAAAATATATGTAATCCCTTCCCATTGAGGAGAAATACCTATGAGAATCCGTTATGAAATCCGGTTAAGTGGTAATGTAGGTGATGGGTTGATTTTAATGGGGAAAGTACTGGCGGAAGCCGCCGCGATCTATGAAGGATTAAATGCTGTTCAAAGCCAATCCTACGGAGAGGAAGCGCGGGGTGAAGCCAATCGCTCGGAGGTTATCATCAGTAATGAAGAAATTTTTTTTCCGAAAGTTGAACGACCAGACCTTTTATTCTGTTTTAATCAGGTGGCTTATTATCGATATGTAAAAGATTTAAAACTCGATGGAACACTGATCATAGACTCTGCCCGGGTCCGAGATGTGTCCCATGATCATGAGCATCTGTTTGATTTTCCGATTATGTCAACAGCTATCGAACATTTCGGTAATGAGTCTATGGCCCCGATCATTGCACTTGGAATAGTGGCTGATTTTATCGAGATCGTCTCCATGCGTTCGGTACAAATGGCGTTAACCACCCGGGTTCCCAAGGGATCAGAAAAACTTCATGAAAAAGCTCTGCAAATCGGTTATGAAATGGCTAAAGCAAAAGTGGGCCGATCGGCATTAACCCCGGAAGTATGATTTAGACTATTTTGAATTATTGGGGGAGCAGTAGTTTCTGAAAAAGTGATTCACAAGGGCTTATATGTCCAGTCTTAACAACTATAGTGCTTCAAAATCTATTTTACCGGATGAAATTACTGAATTATTTACCGATACTGAGGTGCTAGGAAATCATTTTTACAAAAATATTCACAGCATTCAGCAGATTTATCCTGAGCTTCAGAAAAAACTTTTTGTTACCCGCCAGAGTCATCGAATCAATCTGATCAGTTACAGCCGGCAATATGCCAGGGATATGAATATAATCAGTCGTTTGCCAGCAGAGCAGCGCACTTTACTGGATTTTCTGGGTTGTTATTGTTCCTTACGGTTGTTACAGTTTATCCTGCATTATTTGGATCGATTAGAGCAACAACTGATTGACAAAAGTAAGCGTATGCATGTTTTCCAGCACTTCATGTTGGATTCGGGATGGGAATTTCGAAAACTTACTGCTGCTTATATGCAAAATTTACTGAGGCTGCTAAAAGGAGAGAAAAAAATTCCAAAATTTGTGATCACCGGTGTGGGAACCCGCTCCGACCAGGATGACATTGATGTTGGGATCATCGATGATGGCACCGGCGACCGGGATTGGTTAAATCGGGTAATTGATCGTATGGCCCTGGAAATGATGCGTTTTGTCACCAGTTTTCATTTTCATCTGTCTGAACATGTGGGGACCCAGGTATATTCGGCCTCTATACCGGAATACCGGAAATTGCTTGATCATAAAATTGGCAACTTTGTGATTTTAACCGAAATGCTTGGTGCAGGGTATATTATTGGGGATGCAACCTTGTTTAGTCACTTCCAGAATGAAGTGACAGCCCGCTATTATTATAAAGGTAAAATCAATAAATATCACGAGGGATATTTGCGGGGAATCCTGGGTGAGGTAGTGGACCTGTATTCCAGAAAGATTGATCCTGATTATCTTCATCCCAAATTTGACGGGCTGCGCATGATTAAGAATATCATTTATGCCTATAAAACCCGGTTTGGAATCATAGAAGTGAATCCCTGGAAAATCATCAAAGTATTAAAAAAGACTTACCCCGCCTTCCGGAAAGAATTTTATACGCTTGAAAATAGTCTTTCATTTTTGGAAATCTTTCGCTATCTGTATCAACAAGTAGTGGTACAGGAAGAATATATTCCCGTTGCCGACGGTTCGATTCTCGAGAATTTACAGCGAGTAGCGCAAAAACTGTTGTATCAGGATTTTGGTCCTTATAAGGCGGTAAATCAGCTATTATATGATTACCAGCGAGCCGTGGAAAATGTTTGCGAAATAATGCCGATGTTTATCGAAGATCTGTCGAAACATTTGCAGCGGATCACCTTGTTCAAGGGTTTGAACCAAAGATCTGTTAAAGGAAAATTAACTATCGCCGACTTTTATCGGGATCTTGATTTTTTTGAACCGGATCAATACTGGGAAGATCTTTTTCACCGCTTAGAACAGAAACCGGCCCGGTTCAATGAGCTCCTGCTTCAGAATATGATAGGAATGACCACCTTTGAACAATCCAAGGCCTTTATTAAAATAGTTCAGTGGGAAGGTAATCATCCTGAATTTTTATTTAAATTTTGTGCAACCTTTGATCCTTATGATAATGAAATGCATTCCTCAATGATCAACCAACTTCTCTCATTCTTTTTTCAGCAATTCAGGAGTGATTTTGATTTAATCACCAATATTCTTTCTTTTTTCCGGAAGGATCCCAGCTTATTCTGCAAAGTCCTTCTCATTTTTAGTCCAGAAAATCTGCAGGAAATGAAGACTATCATTTATCGAAAAACATATAAGGGAGAAACCGGTCGTTACCAAAGAAATTTGGTTGAGTTGATCGATCTGATGAACTTTTGCAGCCATTATTTCAAACGATTCATTATCAATATTTATTATCAGTTTCCCAATTATGCCTGTTTTATTCACGAGCCGGAACGCATTGGTGATAAATGCGCACAAATTTTACGGAAATTGCATTTTATTCATTCCCTCCATCGGAAGAAACAGTCAATTAATAATTTTTATGATCTGAAATTTTTACAGGTAGGAATGGAAACCTTCCGGGGAAAATCAATCCTGGAAATTAACCAGGATTTCACCTCTTTTGTCTCCATATATTTTAGGGAATTATATAAAATCTGCTTACGGGAAGTGGTTAAAAATTCCCAAACGGCCATGCGGCTGGCCAGATGTTTTTCCATTTACGCGTGTGGAGGAAATGGCAGGGGTCAGGCTTTTGATGATGACTTTGATATGATTATTGTGGTGGATTGTGAGGATTCTTCAGAAATAAACCTCTTTCGAGAAATAGTATCGCTGATGAATGTTGAGATGATAAAACGGGGTACTCTTCCCCAGTTTCGCTTCAGTCAGCACTTTGGGGAATATATGTGCCCTTATAGTGGTTTAAAGGAATTGATTCAAAGTGACTACCCAGAAAATTATATTGATAAATCCCAAATATTAGAAGCAAGGCTGCTTCATGGCAACCGCCTTTTTCATCAGCGCTTTCTTTCGGAAATTGTAAAAGGGATCATATTTAAGGACGGTGAGGAATATATTCAACGGATGTTGCATGAAATTGAAGATCGCCATCGGCTGACCTCTGAATTTCAGTCGGACTGTGCCAATGTAAAAGAATGTGCAGGTGGACTGAGAGATATCGATATGATCGTGTTGATGTACAAGGTACTATATCAGTTAGAGCAAACCGATACCTATTTGCTGATTGATGATTTCTATCGTCTCGAGAAACAGTTGAGAAAGGCCTGGAAAACAGTGCGAAATGCATTAATATTTTTGCAGAAGTTCAGATACATATATCGTTTAACGGTGGCAGCGGATGATCAGATTTCCAATCAGAGTTTAATCCGGACCGCTTTGAAATTCAATCCTGATCTACCACCAGAGGTAAATCCTGAACAATGGATGTGGGAACAATTTTCTTCTTACCGCCAGAAGAGCTGGGAAGCTATTAATGAGTTAATGGATTGGATTCGGTAGAATCACCGATCACGCGGGAATTTCTATCCCTTGTAACTTTTCAAGAAATTTTTTCGGCATGATTTTGTGGTGATTAATTCCCACTTCCGCTGGTGTCGCGCCCTGGGCAATAGCCAGGAGTTGAAAATAATAAACTACCGGTATTTGAAAATCTTTCTGGACTTGACGCGATACCCGGATTTGTCCAACATCGAATGAATCGAAACAGGTAGGACATATTAGACCCAGGCAATCCGCCTGCGAATTTAGGATCGATTGAAAGACATCTGCACTCATCCCCAAGGTTAATTCATAATCCCGACAGGCTTTTCCACAACATTGTAAATACTCGTGGTGAGGAATTGGCATAGCACCTGTGCTTTCGATGAGTTCAGTCAGGATAGTGGGAACTATCGGATCATCTACCTGCATGATTTCACTTGGTTTTAACAAGTGGCAACCATAATGAATAGCTACTTTGAGATCATGCAGGGGATGAATAACCGATTCTTTAATCTTCTGAATACCGATCTTATTCCGTATTAATGTCACTAAATGACGTACATTGATAGTACCTTTGAATTGGCGGCCAATCTTTTTTAATCGAGCGTTGACCTTATTCAAGAGATTCCGGTCTTTCTTTAACTGAAAATTGACATCACACAGGGTGGAAGTGCAACCACTACACATAGTGATCAGGTCGAGTTCATGCTCTTCCGCAATGGATATATTACGGGCTGCCATGGTAAGCCAGGTCATCTTATCGGCTGCCTTGAAATAGATGGGATCGGGGCAGCAACTGAAACGAGGCTCATCAACCAGCTCAACTCCCAGCTTTTCCAGTGAGAATCGTACTGCTCGCTCCATCTGCGGATATTTCAGGGGTATCATGCAACCCCAGAATGGAGTGACTTTCATCCTGTCTCTCTAAAGGTTAAACAATTTATCAAGCTCATCCAGGCAGTCCGTCCGGAAGGATGGCAGTTTAAGCTCTTCCCGCCGCTTTACCGTCAGCTCAGTCTGAGATACGGTGAGACCGTGCTTTTTAACACGCTCCACAATGTTGTTAACAACTGGCGGATTGGTACCCTTTTCCATGGCCATGTTTTTCAGGGCGATGATCACTTCTATGGGGCTCACGTCTTGCGGACATCTTTCGTGACAGTTATAACAATTAGTACAATTCCAGATCAGTGAATCCGGACCAATCAGATCTTCCTCAAAGCCATATAAGGCATTTAAAATAATCGTGCGAGGGTTAAAATCGTTGAGGTAGCGGTGAGATGGACAATCAGGTACACAGGCTCCACATTGATAGCAGTAATTGTGAGTGAACCCGCCGATTACCTTATTAAGTTTTTTCCGAAAACTATAGTTGATAGTTTTCATAAACTACTTTAGGTTTAATTTGTAAACATGATAGTAAAATATTCAAAAAAAATCAATTAAAGTTAAAAATTCTTATTATTTTCGAATAAAAAATCTGATTATCGCTTTTGCTCCAAATACGGATAAACTAGGTCAATGAAATCCAGTTTTTCAAAAAAACAAGAAAAAAATCCAATTATTGTACCTCCCCTATTTTGCTGTTTGCCTGCAAGGTTAATCTGGCCAACAGGCAGGGGAAGAAATATTTAAAGAAAGGATATATTGGGAATCTTTTGTAGAAAAATTTAACTTTTTCAGCCCGGATGGAATCCAGATATTCTACCCGTTCAGTCAAAATTTTACCGGGACCAAGGACATTGATCAGAATATTATCCTTACCAAGTTCACTGGCCAGAGTTTTGGTCAGCCCAACGATACCCATCCGGAAGGTATTGGAAAGAATAAGGTTATCAAGAATAACTTTTACTGATGAGGAGGTGATATTCACGATTCTGCCGCCGCCATTTTCTTTCATCGAGGGAAGTACCGCCTGAATGGTCCGGATAAAACTGAGCAGGGTGAGCTCAAAGGCAGACTGCCAATCATTATCTCCGAATTTATCGAAGGTACCAGCCGGAGGTCCTCCGGTATTATTGATCAAAGCATAAATCGGCCCAAATTCAGACAGTGTTCTTGAAACTACTTTTTCAATATCAGTTGGTTTGGTAATATCTCCCGTTAGATAGGATGCGGTTTTACCGGTAAGATTTTTTATCTGTTTCTGAACCTCCACTAATTTATCCTCGCGTCGGGCAAAGAGCATCACATTAGCGCCCTCTTTGGCAAATTCTACCGCCACCCCTTTGCCGATACCATCGCTGGAAGCCATCACCAGTACTGCTTTATTTTTGAGACCTAAATCCATCAGTTGACTCCTTAAGCTAAATTTTACATTTAAATACAGACGGTTTTTCATCCGATCTTTTAGTAATGTCTTGTGTCAGAAATAACTGTTCTATACATGAAGTTACCTCGTTTTAGTTACCAGCGGTTTAAATTTTATTAACAGCTAAATATCTTATTAGATGGATATGGTTTTCTAATATTATACTCTTTGGTAAACGATTTTCTGTAGAGGAAAATATTTTTGGGTAAAATATTAAAAGGGAAAGTCGATAATCAAACTAAGAGAATTAAAAACTAGGGTGAGCATGAAAGATTTAATAATTCCTTTGTTGTCAATAATATTAGTGCCGACAGGTTTTATATTTCTAACCCTGAGCGGGGAAAAGAGACGGTTGAAAAATTTATTGAAAAGCTTCAATAAGTAATTGCCTTCAGTTATTTATCTGTCTCACTCTGTGACCAGAACTGGTGGCAGAGTGTT
>MESS01000148.1:20470-23746 GCA_001771055.1 Caldithrix sp. RBG_13_44_9 | reverse complement strand
ACAAGTGTAAAATCAGATATCTGTCGTCAAAATATATTCTATCTTGACATAGTCTAAATTAAGACATTATCTTAATCACATGGAAAATGCAATATCAATTCTTCGCCGCTGCGGAATGCAGCCAACCCCGCAAAGGATAGCGGTGGTAGACTCTGTATTTAAAACCACTGCTCATCCTTCAGCAGAAGAAGTACTGAAAAATGTGCGCAAAGATTGTCCTACTCTTTCCCGGGCAACTGTCTATAATACCCTGAATCTCCTGGTAGAAAAGGGATTATTAAAAGCTCAGGTTTTAAAAGAAGGATCGGTGGTTTTCGATCCGAATATTCAGCGGCATCATCACTTCGTTGATGAAGATTCCGGACAGATTTATGACGTTCCCTGGGATACCTTTAAAGTGCCTCCAATAGATTCATTACCAGATTATGAGATTACCGAAGTACAGGTCGTGGTGAGGGGCCGGAAAAAGAGAAAATAAATATTTTTTTGGAAAATAATTAGACATCGTCCAATAATAGATTAAGTAAAAATAGGCAATTAAAAGAAAGAGTTTGTTAAATTAAAAAAATGGAGGAAAAGCAATGAGGAAGAAAAAACAATTAACCACCTCGGCCGGCATTCCGGTTGGTGACAATCAAAACTCTCTTACTGCCGGACCACGCGGACCGCTATTAATTCAGGACTGGCAATTATTTGAAAAGCATGCCCATTTTAACCGCGAACGGATCCCGGAAAGGGTAGTGCATGCCAAAGGATCCGGTGCTTATGGTACTTTGACAATTACTAACGACATTTCCAAGTATACCAAGGCAAAAATATTCTCGGCTGTCGGCAAGAAGACCGAATGTTTTTTACGCTTCTCGACAGTTGCCGGAGAACGTGGTGCCGCCGATGCCGAGCGTGATGTCCGCGGATTCGCTATGAAATTCTACACTGATGAAGGAAATTGGGATTTGGTAGGTAACAATACTCCGGTATTCTTCGTCCGCGATCCCTACAAATTTTCTGATTTTATTCATACTCAAAAAAGAGATCCGAAGACTAACCTGCGCAGCAATACCGCGATGTGGGATTTCTGGTCTTTATCCCCGGAGAGCCTGCATCAGGTAACCATTCTCTTTTCCGACCGCGGTCTTCCTAAAACCCTTCGTCATATGAATGGATATGGCAGCCACACCTATAGTTTCATCAATTCCCAAAATGAACGTTTCTGGGTGAAATTTCACTTTAAAACCTTGCAGGGAATTCAGTGCATGACCGATGAAGAATCGACCAAGCTTATCGGTCAGGATCGTGAAAGCCACCAGCGGGATCTGTTTCATGCCATTGAGAAGGGTGATTTCCCCAAATGGCGGATGATGGTCCAGGTGATGACCGAGGCACAGGCGGAGAAGACCAGCTACAATCCATTTGACCTTACCAAAGTCTGGCCGCACAAAGAGTTTCCGTTGATCGAAGTGGGAATCATGGAGCTGAATAAGAATCCGGAAAATTATTTTGCAGATGTGGAACAATCAGCTTTTTCACCGGCCAATGTAGTGCCAGGTATAAGTCAAAGTCCGGATAAAATGCTGCAATTCCGCATCTTCTCTTATGCGGATGCGCATCGTTACCGGCTGGGTGTCAATTATGAAAGTCTTCCAGTCAATAAGCCGCGGGTCCCGGCAAATACTTACCATCGTGATGGATCCATGCGTTTTGATGGCAATTACGGCGGAGCGGTGAATTATGAGCCTAACAGCTTTGACGGGCCGGCGGAAGATTCGCAGTTCAAGGAGCCGCCGTTAAAGATTTCCGGGGAGGTGGATCGTTATGATCATCGTAAAGGGAATGATGATTATACCCAGGCCGGAAATCTGTATCGCCTGCTGCCGGCTTCTGAAAAAGAGCGTCTGCATAAAGCGATTGCCGGTGCAATGTCCGGGGTTCCAAAAGAGATTATCGAACGACAGCTAGGGCATTTTGCCAAAGCTGACAAAGCGTATGCGGCAGGTGTGAAGAAAGCGCTGGGTTGGTAGTAAAGCTAAAATGACGATATGTAAAGGGCAGGATCACAGATCCTGCCCTATTTTTTTTGAAAATATTAACTGCAATTCTTAATGAGGTGAGGTCTAGTTATTTTGCTTGATTGCTTTTTAGTGCCCCCAGTTAAAAGCAATGGAGTAAAAAAACCGTCATCCAACAGCGATCACTGTTTTTCAATCTCCTGGCGTTCGCCTAGCCATTGGGCTGATTCCTCACAAGCGTTGCGGGATGTTTCAATGAGGTGGGAGATATCTTTTATGACCATCATTTGGGCATCGGAGAGGACTTTAAAAGTTGAGAAATTTTTATATCCCGAAGCATAATCCGCAGCCACCAGTTTCTGATAGAAGGGGGTATAGAGTGTTTTCTTATGGTCAGAGATTTTCTTCCACAGTTCACCGATTTGTTTAAGGTTTTGGTTTGCCTGAGCAATATGCCGGTCATTCGCCTGCAGTTTGACTTCTTTTACCTTTGCGGGATCCGGAGCACTCATTTCACCAGAGCTGATTTGCGGGAGCTTTTCAATCTCGGCAGATTCCCATTTGCCAATCGCCCCATGCGCCTTTTTATTTTCCTCATCAATTCTGATATCTTCCTGCTGCCAATCGACGGATTGCTGATACTCAGTGCCAAGCGTATTGTACACTTTCTGCCATTCGGCCAGGGCATTCTGGATGGGAGGGGATTCCGGCTGCTGCGTCATGTAACCAGCCGGCATGGACTTCATCATTTCCATCGCCATTTTCATTTTTTCATCAGCGCTCATCTGCTGCATCTTTTTTTTCATTTCCGGGTCCGGCATCTGGTTTCCCGTTCCGGCTGGCGCTCCCGGCGGTGCAGCAGCCATTGAGGCGCTCTTCATCTGTTGAGCCAGAGCTGTTTCCATCTCCTTCACTTCCTTTTCCAGAGAACCATACACCTTTTCCGCGCTAATTCTGATTGTCCCGGCATCATTAATAGTGATCTTGGTGAAAGCCTCCTGGGCAGTGGCAGGCGGGGGTGGAACATTATCAAAAAATGGCATTAGATCTTTTTTGATCAATTCTTCAGCAGCGAGCTGACAGAATAGCGTGACAACTATCATGATCATTCCAACTGTTTTCATTGAGGTTCTCCTTTTACTGTAGACGATTTTCTTGTTTCACTAGTTGCTCATGTGCTGAATCTACTCTCTTTTTTCAGGTAAAGGCAATTGGATATTATCAATTCTGTAAGTCATGGATTTCAATTTTTAGGTAAGCAGGTTGGACA
>MESS01000148.1:19400-20383 GCA_001771055.1 Caldithrix sp. RBG_13_44_9 | reverse complement strand
TCCCCAACCCTGATTGTGTCTCTCTAATCGCCATTCCAAATTGTCAGTAATACCGATATAATATTTATTGATACTTTTTGAGTAAAGAATATAGACAAACCACATGAGAACCCTCCCAAATAAAAAAGGCCTTAGGTGAATCCTAAGGCCCTTGGCGGGGCCGACGAGACTCGAACTCGCGACTTCCGGCGTGACAGGCCGGCGTTCTGACCAACTGAACTACGACCCCGTATACTTTATAACCTGATCCTCTTCACCTTCTTTTGCCGACGAGACTTCCCGCTCAAGCGGTACGACTTTCCCGACAGAAAACTGTCGGGACGTTCTAACCAATCCCGGGAAGGGATCCCTCACGGGACTGAACTACGACCCCATTTTTAAAGCGCGAAAATTTATGAGATAACCACAAAGAAATCAAGTAATTTTTCTAATTGAATTTGTGGATCTTGATTCGTTGGTGTTTAGGGCTTTATTTTTATTTGTACACCACTCCACTCAAATATCCCACCACCTGTGATTTTTCTCCAATTGGAACATCGCCGGAGGTTGAATATTTTAAAACTTTACTTTTGGTATATCCCAGCAGTTTGCAAGTCTGCATCATCACCGCAATTGGTCCATATCCACAAGCCTCAATTTTGTGCTGCTCACATTTTTCTAACAATTTCTGATAATCAAAAGACTCAAAATAAGAAGTGAGTGATTTATCCATCTTATAAGCAGTATCGTATGAATGATAATGTGACAGATCTGAAGATGCGACAATCAACACGTTCTTATCTACCAGCACTTTTGCCAGAGCATTCGCTAAATTTTCAACATTTTTCCAGGTTTGGTCAGCAATTATGATGGGTATTAAGGTAAATTCTCCGATGGTTTTTTGAAGAAAGGGTAATTGCACCTCCAGAGAATGTTCTCCACGACCAGAAAATCCGGGAGAATGACCGGACTCTGAAAGGTGAATTCCGGGAGCTACCTGGGTT
>MESS01000148.1:18601-19345 GCA_001771055.1 Caldithrix sp. RBG_13_44_9 | reverse complement strand
TTGGAAAGGTACTGAAGAATCATGCGGGATAATTCCGAAGAGTTGTCAGGATAAAACATTCCCGCCACTTCCGGGCCTCTGATTTCCTCAGATCTCTGGGCACTTAAAAAAGCACAAAATAATAAAAGCATCCAGATCACCTCCTTTGTATGTTTCATTTTATTGTACTCCCATTATTTTTAATCCTGTGAAAATTTACGAAGAATAGAACACGGATGACACTGATTTCCACTGATGCTCACAGACAATACTTTAGGGCAAAATACATATTAATTATTTATTTACCATTTTTTATCCGTGAATATCAGCGCTTTTCCGCGTCATCCGTGTTCTATTAATCAGTTAAGACCAAATACCAGGAATAAGAGTATTACAATCTGGACATTTCCCTTTTTTGATTCTGTTCTCCAGAATCCAGAAACCTTTTCGCTGGATTAAAATTTTATTACAGCCTGGGCAGTAAGTATGTTCGGCAGGGTGGCCTGGTACATTTCCCACATAAACAAAGTGTAATCCTTCACTCAAGCTGATCTCTCTGGCCCGCTCCAATGTTTTTACTGGAGTCGGCGGTAGATTCTGCATTTTATACTGGGGATGAAATCGGGTGAAATGAATGGGTATATCGGTTCCCAGTTCAGTTTTCAACCACCTGGCCAGATTCCGGAATTCCTGATCGCTGTCATTCAGGGTTGGCAGTACCAGATATACAATTTCGGTCCAGAGATTCAGTTTACGCAGCAGGAC
>MESS01000148.1:15957-18567 GCA_001771055.1 Caldithrix sp. RBG_13_44_9 | reverse complement strand
ACGATCTCCTGATAATACTTTTCACTGAAAGCTTTTAGATCGATTTTCACGGCGCTTAGCACTTCGGCGCATTCGCGCATGGCATTCTCCTGGATGTATCCGTTGCTGATCATCACGCTTTTGATACCCAGTTTATTTCCTGCATCGGCCGAATCACACATGTATTCGGCAAAAACCACTGGTTCAGTGTAGGTATAAGCGATGGAAGGGGCACCAGAATCCCTGGCGAGCTGAGCTACCTGTTGGGGGGGTAAGTCCATGTTTTCAGCCTGTTCCGGCCGGATTTGGGAAATTTGCCAGTTCTGGCAGAACTGGCAGTCCACATTACAACCCACGGTAGCCAGAGAAAAGGCGGCGGTTCCCGGGAGAAAATGGAACAACGGTTTTTTTTCGATTGGATCCACCTGATAGGTACAGGGATTGGAATGGACCAGGGTATAATAAATCCCATCCCAGTTTTCCCGCACCCCGCAGTAACCGCGTTCGCGGTCATCTACCAGGCATTCTCTGGGACACAGTCTGCATTTCACTCTTTTGTCGGGAATCTTTTCATACCAGCGGGCTTCAAAATGATGCTCAGTATCTTCAGAATACCCGTTGCGGAGCAGGAGAGGAATATGAGCAGAACTAACTGCGGCACCACAGCTTAACAAACTGCATTTAAACAGGAAATCCCGGCGATTGATCTTTCTATTTTCCTGCATGATGGTCACACATTTATTTTTTGCCAGTCTATCAGGCTGAGATCACTCTGTCCCAGATTTTTTTTACCAGCGGTAAGAATGTATTCCGGTTCTCGAGTTATTTCCTTTAACGGCGGGCGATTCATTTCTTTCCGTTTATTTTCAATTATTTTCCAACCTACCCGATCCAGTGCTACCCCATCCACGGCCAGCAGCAGTGAATTCATGGGCCAGGTCCACTGCGGTTTGAATGGCGGTCCGCCTTCATACTGGGCATCCAGGGCGTCGCAGATGGTCAAACGGGTTTTCTGCCGGATCAGGGGAATTTCATACAGATCGGCTACATAAGGATTTCCGGCCTGGTGATGATATTTATTGGGATTATGAATTGCCCCGAAAAAATTTTTCATTGCCAGGGTAATCCCTACAATTCCATGGTCTTTCAAAACCGGGACATTGATCACTGCGGTGCAGAGGTCAGTTAAGGTGCGGGTGATAAGGCTGCCCACACTTCCATTGATATATAAGCGGTCGGCGAAACCAATCGCATCGTTACCAAAGCAGCGGACTTTGTTCTGGTTGTTCTGGTTAATGGAATAACCAGCGCTTTCCAGATCCTTATTCATTCGATCCCAGATGATGATATTGCCAGGGGGTACGCCGCCTTTTTGCAAACGTTCAATAATGATTTCCAGCAGTAGTTTATGGCTGGAGGCTTTTTCGCCCGACAGACAATTCACTTTGATCCCGACTACATCCTTTTTGGAGAACAGGTTATTCCAAATTTGCTGAGGATTTTCGGTTTGATACAGCTGGCTCAGACCCTGATCCAGCAGTTGTTCCAGAATGGCCCTATTAAAAGATAAACCTGATCTTACTTTGGGACCGTTGACTTCCACCACCCGGGAAGTTGGAGTCATGGTCAGCAACCCTGGAAAGAAAAGTCGGGAAGCTGGGAGAAAGGAGAATCCCGCGCCGATCAGGAAACTTTTTCGGACAAAGTCACGCCGTTTCATTTACCTACATCCTCTGGCGGGCAATATAGCCAATGGAAATATCAATTTCAACAGTTTAGCTGATTGAAAAACCAGTTGTTTTATTTTTTTAAGGCAATTATATTTTGCACACTAAAAACAGTCCGGCACCTTAGCTCAGTCGGTAGAGCAACGGACTGAAAATCCGTGTGTCCCCCGTTCGATTCGGGGAGGTGCCACCAACAAAAAAGCCCGGCGATGTCGGGTTTTTTGTTGGAAGAAAAAAGAGTAAAGATCAAAGAAAAAAGGGGATTTAGCGACAATTGACTGGTCCTCTTTTTTTTAGGGAAATCCGTGGTGTTCCCCGGAAGTTTATCCGGCATTTGACGGATTTTTTAGTAGAAGACAAAAGATCAAAGACAAAAGAAAAAAGAGGACTGATATTGTTAAAAGGTCCTCTTTTTTATTTAAAAGAAAATCCATAATGTCCCCTGGGAGTTTAAAAGTCATTTTACGGGATTCCAGAAGGGATTTTATCACTGATTATCTTTGAATAGGCAAAGTGCTTTAAAAAGTGAGCAACTCCGGTATTTTTTCGAAAATTATAGTTATGATAAAATTTCAGTGCTGTCCAAAACAAATAAGTTTTACGAAAGTGACTATTGAAAAATAAGGCTTTCTGGACAAGCTTTTGATATTTCATAAGTCAGGTTCCATCTTTATGTAAAAATGCTGTCCAAAATAAGAAAGATGAATTTATTAGAACATTGGCTATATACCCTTATTTTTATATGATTTTCACACTAAAAACGTAAATTTAAGGATAAAACCTATTTTGCTGTCCAAAACATCTAAAAAAAAACCTTATTTTGGACAAGAGTGATAAAATTTATAATATCGGGAAAATACCAAAAATTCAGTCACTTAAATCATACTGCAATTTATTTTCATTC
>MESS01000148.1:11731-15951 GCA_001771055.1 Caldithrix sp. RBG_13_44_9 | reverse complement strand
GACAAAAACATATTAGAATTGTATTTTCCAACAGACTAGTAATAGAATGAAGCTTCGATTGATAGCCACTTGAGTAATTTAGATTTACTCTATTACTGAACTAATAAAAAGCTTCGATATCTTCTAAATTGCTTTCTTGAATAAGTCGATTTTAGTCTTCTGGATTTTTTATGCCTGTCAAATATTTACGATCTCTTTTGACTATCTCTGCTTTTCTGTACTCAACGCTTTACTCCCAAAATTTACCTATTGATCCACGCTTTTTAAAACCCATGGTGGATGATAATTCGCGTTTTACCACTGTCGGAAATATCGGGATAACCATTACCAATTATGGCACATTTGGGGATGGATTTGTGGAACAATCTCCAGTGGATCAGCCTTCCTGTGAATTTCCAAAAGGCTCCGGTATTGAACATAATTTCGTGGGAGGTCTTTGGGTTGGAGGCAGGACCCCAGCTGGGACCAGGGTAACTACCGGGGCATTCAATATCCCAAGTCTGGGGGGTGTTAATGCCAACTTTGAATTTACCAATACTGCTGAACAAACGGATCGGGTTACAGAGTCATCTTCCCTGGAGGACAATAAATATTATTCACCCAGTGCCATTAGTCATCAGGATTTTAGATGCGACTTTTCGGATACTAATATTACTGTTCCAGGGACTACGATCCCTATTCCATATCATCAACCATTGGGTATTGCAGTTCATCTTGAAACCTATGCCTGGAACTACCCCTTCGCTGATGCCTTTGTCATATTCAATTACACCATAACCAATGTTGGATATGGTGTTCAGAAAGATACTCTAAAGGATTTACATGTTGGGATGTGGGCAGATCTGGTGGTAAGAAATACCAATGTTACACCGCCACGGGTTGGTTCTCCTTTTTATTTATATGCTGGCGTGGGATATGTTGATAACGATTCAATCAAAATGGTCTACTGCTATGATCATAGCGGCGATCGCGGATTTAGTAATAGTTATGTTGCTATGACGTTATTGGGAGCCGAACCGATCAACAATGATCCATTGTATCAAGGTGAAGCGACACATCAATGGTGGTTATTTTCCGGTGGTGATGCCGATGAGGACCGGGCACCAGGAGACGAGGCCAGTCGCTATGCCCGAATGGAAACCTCAATGAATGATAATTATTTTTGGGCGAATATTTTTCAAAAACCAGGAAATCGCATGAGCCTCATTTCCACTGGTCCTTTTGCCATGCTGCCTCCTGACTCGTCTATTAATGTTGTTTATGCCGTCGTCTGCGCTAAAGAGTTTGGGAATGATAATGATATACCCGCGAACCGCGATAGTGAGAAGGTGAAGAAAAATCTTTTCGAGAATACAAGCTGGGCCTATCGTGCTTATTATGGAGAAGATACCAACCGTAATGGAATTCTGGATTTCTTGGGAACGGATTCCACTGAAGATGTGATTCCCAATGGCATCCTCGATCGATATATTTTGCCAACGCCTCCCACGCCACCAAATCTGAAAGTGATCCCGGGTAATGGAAAGGTAACCTTGCGCTGGGACAAACGTGCCGAAGAATCCATTGATCTCATTTCAAAATTGCATGATTTTGAAGGATTTCGAGTTTATCGTTCTTTCCTGGGGGATGATCTGTCCCCGGATGGTATCCTGAATAATATGCAATTAATTAGAGAATATGATTTAAAAGATAAACTTTTCTATGATACCAGTCTGGATAGTATTCTTCTTGAAACTCCTATTGAGGAAATTGAAATTAATCCGGAAAGCGGTGTTTTGGATACGATTCTTTACACCTATGAACTGAATATTGATAATCTCCATAATGGATGGCAGTATGCTTTTGCCATTACTGCTTTCGATAGCGGTGATCAAAAGATAAATCTGCCAAGTTTAGAGAGTAGTAAGTTACAAAATTCAGTCATTGTCATTCCCGGCACTCCCCCCATGCCTGCACAGGAACCGAGAAAAGTGGGTGTTTATCCCAATCCTTATCGTGCCAATGCCCTGTGGGATGGAAGTTATGAGAGAGAACGAAAGATCGTATTTTTTAACTTGCCTGCCCGGTGTGAAGTCAGAATATATACACTTGCCGGTGATATGGTGGATCAATTTACCCATGAAGCTACCAGTTATGATGGAAAAGATATAAAATGGTTCACGGAGTTTTCACCTGCAGACGAAACTCCAATTTTCTCCGGCGGGGAACATGCCTGGGATCTGGTTACCGGCAACGATCAGGCGTTGGCTACCGGTCTTTATCTTTATACCGTCAAAGATCTGGAAAGTGGTGAGATTTACAAAGGAAAATTTGTAGTTATTAAGTAATAAGTAGTAAACCTAATTTATTTTTTTATCTAACATTTTATCTTGGAGGATGACCAATGAAATTAACATGTACTGTCGTAGCTGTTTTAATGATTTTATTATTCTTACCGCAAATTTCCTTCTCCCAGGCGGTATATGACACGGTCTCGATTCACGATCTTCAATGGGTGCCTAATCCAGATTCATCAGAGGTATCTTTTTATGATGGGGACACCGTTGTGGTTGGCGGATATGTACAGCATAACCCACGGGAATTATATGTAGGTGCCCGCTGGGCCTGTTATATTACCGATGGAACCCAGGATCCCTGGTCAGGATTTTTTGTCATTCAGGATGATAGCTTTGCGGTGAATACCCTGTTTGGTTTTGTGCAGGAAGGAGATTTCTGTTATTTCACAGGACGTATTACCACCTATACCGGTTTAACTCAAATGAATATACCAACCAATCCCCCAATTCCGGTGACAATTGTATCCAGTGGAAATCCACTGCCGGCTCCTAAATTGTTAACCTGTGCTGATGTGGAAACCCATGGAGCCGGAGAACAGTGGGAATCAATGAATGTGCGCATTGAGAATACCACCGTCACCAATAATAATTTTAGTGGCAATATCGCTGTTATTACAGATGGCACAGGTAATGGTTATATTGATGATTACTTTTGGTTTTATCGAAGACAATTTAACAGCGGAAATAATCCCTGGCCGACCAATGGCACCAATCTAAACATAACCGGCTTTACCCGGGATGTCGGTTCTGCTTATTTTACGGTCAATCCCAGAAACGATTCCGATTTTGAAATATTAACCAATCCACCAACGATTTCTAATGTTTCCAGAAATCCGGGAGTGCCGGTTTCTTCAGATAATGTAAATGTCTCAGCAGTGATTGTAGACAATGGATCTATAGCCTCAGCAGAAATTGTTTATAGTGTGAACTATGGAACTTTTAGTTCGGTAAGCATGAGTAGTACTACTGCTGATACTTTTGTTGCCGCTATCCCTGCCCAGGCCAATAATTCCTATGTTCGTTATTTTATTAAAGCGACTGATAATGTTGGGGAAACGTCCCAGCTTCCAGGTGATACAAGCCAATTTATTTACAGCTATGTTATCCGGGATCAGGGATTGGATATCAAGGATGTCCAATATACCTGGGGCTATCCGGTTGACAATTCCCCCTTTCAGGGATATGAAGTCACCCTGGAGGGTGTGGTAACCACCAATCCTGCCGATTGGACTGGTAATTATTATATACAGGAAAAGGACAGCGCCTGGTATGGAATGTGGATTTATGATCCCAATAATACCCCGACGCAGGGTGATTGGATCACGGTCACGGGGCAAGTGCAGGAAAATTATGGAGTAACGCGATTAAGAAATATAACTAATTTTTCAGTGATAACTCCTGGATTCGGTGTTTTTGATCCTATTCAAGTTACTACTGGCGAAATAGGCACGGGTGGGGCGAATGCAGAAGCATACGAAGATGTCCTGATCAAGGTAGTTAATGTCACTGTTACCGATCCGTTTCCAGATTCTCCTGGGAATTACGGAGAATTTGAAATCGATGACAATTCAGGGCCGGTACGGGTGGATGATGCCTTTACGGCATTCAATGGAAACCTTGATTCTACTTTTCAATTGAATGATACGATTGAACAGCTTATTGGTGTACATTATTATAGTTTTAACGATTATAAAATATTACCACGCAATGATAATGATATCATCGGGCATGTCACGGGTATAGAGGACAAAATTAAGCAGATAGCCCGTCAATTTACCCTGGAACAAAACTATCCTAATCCATTCAATCCCACAACCCGTATCGAATTTAATACACCCAAAATCACCAGAGTAGAAGTGGTGGTTTTTGATATTTTAGGCCGCC
>MESS01000148.1:8514-11725 GCA_001771055.1 Caldithrix sp. RBG_13_44_9 | reverse complement strand
AAGTGCTTTATAATGACATAGCGCCGGCAGGAAACCATACCATCATTTGGGATGCTACGGGTGAAGGCGGTAATCCCGTGGGATCGGGAATTTATTTCTATCAGTTGCGGAGTGAAAATGTGAGAGTGTCAAAAAAGATGATTTTGCTCAAGTGATAAAGACAATCAGAATTTAGTACTTACAGGCAGTCATGAGGCTGCCTGTAAGTTTGAAAAGAGATGATTCCTGTTGGTTAAAATAATCATGACTTCTATATGGCAGAAAATATAAAATATCCTTCTGATCCCTTATAAAAAATGATTTTGGTAGAGAAGAATAATCTCTTGTTTCTTGAGGTATAGAATTAAGGATTTTACATAACATTTATTTGCACACTATTTTGTGGAAGTCGTCCAATTGAATAGATTCATTTAATTAAAATTTTTGTATCTCATTATGAAATTATTTTCCGGAAATATTTCACTCTTACTTCTCATTATTCTTGTACTTGTTTTGTCCTGTGTTGAGGATAAAGTTAGTACGCCCCTGGATAATCTTCCACCGGAAACAGATATATTTATATCTACCCAGGATACACTCAATTATACCCAGAGCATTCAGCATATTTACTGGGACGGTCGCGATCTTGATGGTTTTGTCACAGGTTTCTATTACAGTTGGATTGAAAATCCCCAGCCCGCGGACTGGATATTTACCACCAAACAATCCATGATTTTTCCATTAAAAATAACCGGTGAGGATACTATTTATCTGTTTCAGGTCAAAGCGGTAGATGATGAGGGCCTGGAAGATCCTTCTCCTGCCAAACAATTTTTTCCTATTCGAAATTCACCGCCGCGATTAAAATGGGTCCTGGCCAGCTTAATCCCTGATACAACCTTCACGGTGGTAACCTTTATCTGGGAAGTTTCCGATTTAGACGGGGATTCTACCATACACTATTTTGAATATACTCTGGATGATGACACATTGAGTTGGAAAAAAATTCCGGGTTATTTACGTTCGATTACCCTCAATGCAGACAGCGGATTGGCAGAGGGAGAACATTCCTTTACCATACGGGCAGTTGATATTGCCGGAGCAAAAAGCGAACTGTTAAGAATGCCGGAAAATCCCGGAGATACCTGGTATGTGAAAGAACCCAGAGGTCGTTTTTTACTGATAGACGATTTTGAGAATGAGAGTTCCACTGTAGGATATCCCGATGCATACTATAAGGGGATGATGGAACGTGTGGTGGTATCCCAGGGGGAAAATTATGACTATTGGAATATTGAAGAATTATTTCCGGCATCGAATGAACAATTTATAGAAACCATGAATTTGTTCGACTATGTGATCTGGTATACCGATATATCACGCGAAACAGACGAGCACTTTATTACGGCCCAGGTTGCAGTTCCGCAGTTTTTAAACCGGGCGCCGCGGGAAGGTGGAAAAATTATCTACAGTACCATGTTCGATCAGAATTTTGGAACTCAGGGAAATCCTCTGGGATTTACCCCGGTCAGTGCTTTAAGTGAAGGGAGTTATCGTTGTTTTCCGGGGAATATCTATAATCCTGATACACTTTTCTATTCAGCTTTTCCGAATATTTCCGTTCTACCGTTATTGAAAGTATCTGAATTTTTTGTTGGGGTCAAAGCCCTTATCCCAAAAACAACAGCGGTTCCTATTTATCGTTTCCAAAATCCCTCTCCTCCAAATGATACACCACTCTTCATTATTATTGGAAGAAATGATAATTCGGGTTTGTATGATTTTGTTTTTTCTGCCACACCCTTGCATCAGTTAAAGGCGAATAATAACCTGGATGAGTTTTTTGATATTATTTTAAATGAGATTTTTTAGTTATGCTCATACATATAAAGAAGACTATCTCCCAAATTCTGGTTCTATTATTTTGTTTTGTGGGAATTCTCTCCGCTCAAAAAGACGCCGCCAGTTCTCTTAGAGGGATAATATCCGATCGGGAGAGTGGGGAACCATTACTGGGTGTAAATATAGTGGTTCTGGGTACGTATTTTGGCGCCTCAAGCGATGCGGATGGATTTTATCTCATCCAGGATATAAAGCCCGGAGAATATACACTGGAAGTAAGCTATATCGGGTATAAAGTGATCCAGAAAACCGATGTACGGGTAAAGGTGGGGGAAACACTTACCCTGAATTTTGAACTTGAATCTACTGCTCTGGCCTTAGGGCAGGAAATTGTGGTGATCGGAGAAAAACCGCTTATCCAGTTCGATGAAACCAGTACTACCCGGACGGTGACTGAACAGGAAATTTCAAACCAGATTTTTGATGATGTAAAGACTGTGGTATCCTCTCAGGTAGGTATAGTAGAACAGGATGATGAGATTCATATCCGTGGTGCCAGATCCTATGAGGCTCAATATCTGTTGGATGGTATTTCTGTTCAGGATCCGCTCTCCGGAACAGGCTTTGGATTGAATATCAGTGCCAATGCCATTGAGGAGGTTGATGTCATTACCGGCGGATTTAATGCGGAATATGGTCAGGCCACTTCGGGTATTGTTAGCGTTCGAACCAAATCAGGCTCGGATCGATTTGAAGGATTTGCTTCCTATAAAAACGATCATCTGGGTTTGTACCGGGATCAACCTTGGAGTTTTAATACTGATATTATCGAGTTTAATTTAAGTGGTCCAGAACCTCTCTCAAGTGTTATTCTACCGGGATTAAATTTAAAAATACCCGGACGGATATATTTTTTCTGGAATTTCTATACCTACCTTACAGATGATTATTTAGGAAAAACTGCTACTCAACTTTATTCATCAATTGCCCCTACCATGTCGTTATTCGGAAAAGATATGTTGACACCCACCTCACTCGCTCCTCGCCAAAATAACAACTGGTCAAGCTTGTTCAAATTAACCTGGAAAATGAACCCAACGAAGGAATTGATATTTTCATATAATCGTTCCATTAGTATTAATCAAAACACCCAGTCTCTGCAAACCACTTTAGAGTATGTGGAACCAGGTCCAGGATATCCATATGATTTTTCTATGAATCTGGATATATTTAATACCTATACCCATGACAATGAAAAAAATTCTCTGCAGTGGCGACATACCCTAAATAATACTTTTTTCTATGAAATACAATTAAGTCAATACTGGGCACATCTGCGATCCGACTGGAATGGACAGGACTGGACTGTTTATCGTCAACCGATTGATGT
>MESS01000148.1:8337-8506 GCA_001771055.1 Caldithrix sp. RBG_13_44_9 | reverse complement strand
TGCCTGTGCAGTATTATATTCCCCGCAACGATTCCACCAAAGTTCGTATCATTCCAGGAGATGGTTTTTATGACTATGGGAACGCCACATTTTGGCATGATCACTATATTGAATGGTACACCCTTAAAGGGGATTTCACAAAACTGTTTGGCAATATTCATACGGTGAA
>MESS01000148.1:260-8330 GCA_001771055.1 Caldithrix sp. RBG_13_44_9 | reverse complement strand
TTTGAAGGTTCATTCAAAGAAATGCAGATGATCGACATCGTAGATCCGTGGATAGAAGGCGGTTATGGCTCAACCCAGGATATCTATCGCGTTAATCCGGCGGATGGTGGATTTTATGCCCAGGATAATATAAAATTTGAAGGCTTTTATTTAAACGTAGGTGTTCGGTTGGACTACTGGATGCCCGGTCAATATGTTGATGATGCCATCAAGGATACTACCAACCTTCTTACCACTGAGATGAGACAGGGTTATCTTGACGATACCTACGAGTTGTTCGGGCACCGCTATAAAATGCGTCTTATGCCGCGCCTTGCCGTTTCTCATCCTGTGTCCGACAATCTGATGTTATTTCTCAATTATGGCCATTTTTCAAAATTGCCTAAACCTCAATTTGTGTATGCAAAGCTTGGCGGTATTAGTTCAAAATCGGCGTATCAGAAATTCGGTAATCCTAATCTGAATCCTACAACCTCAGTAAAATATGAGCTGGGAGTAAGATATAAATTAAATAAGAACAATGTTTTCAACCTTACTGCTTACTACACTGATATTTTTGACTACGTTCAAACGACCACTATTCGGGGGATACCGCGGGTTGGTTCGGCAATTTTCTATATCAATCTGGATTATGCCCGCTCTCGCGGTATAGAAGGGGAATTCCGTACCCGTATGGGTACCTATCTTTCGGGTGTAATTAATGGATCATTCGCTCTAACAACCACCAAGTCATCATCGTCCGATATCGGTCTATTAGTCGCCCAAGGCAGTATCGACGAAGAACCCATCAAGGAAGCTTATGCCCAGTGGGATAGACCCTGGCAGATTTCATTTAATTTGAACTTTAATGTTCCAAAAGGTAAAGCACCAAAAATATTTTGGTTTAGACTATTTGATGATTGGAATCTCAATTTCAGATGGTTCGGGATGGCCGGAAGACGTTATACTCCGGCAGAATTCAATTATTATCAACCGGAGGAGGGGCGACCAGTGTATACCCTGGCTCAAGACCAGAGTCTCAGATACAGTAAGTTAGGGAAATATTGGCATTGGGCAGATCTTAGTTTTCAAAAGTTTTTTATGGTATATCGTATCCGCTATATCTTCAGCATTGAAATTACCAATATTTTCAATTCCCAGAATGCTGACATAATAAATAATGTTACCGGTGATGCTTATGAGTGTGGAGATCCTACACCATTGAGCTGGAATGATCCGCTGTATCCGGATAGGTTTTATCCCATTTCAAGCCCGTTCCCGTTTAATCCGGCAAGATATCGTGAACCTCGCCAAATTCGATTTGGCATATCGCTGGAATTTTGATTCGAGACGGAGAAACATATGAGAAAGTACGGGTATTTATTCCTTTTCATTATAATTCACCAACTGACCTATGCTCAGTTATGGCCCAATTTAGGCGGGCAAAGGGTGGGTACTTCTGCGGCTCAGTTTCTCAAAATTGGTGTTGGTCCGCGTGCCGAGGCAATGGGACAGGCCTATATTGCCATTGCGAATGACGCCGAGGCTCTATTCTATAACCCGGCAGGAATTTCGCAGTTTGAAAAAAATGAGATATTTTTTTCCAATGTCCAATGGGTGGTGGATGTTCAACTTGAATATCTAGGTTTGGTTTACCATCTGAATGATATAAATACCCTGGGATTGGCACTTACTTATCTGCATACTGAAGAAATGGAGGAGACAACTGAACTGTACCCCTATGGTACCGGAAATTATTTCAGATTTGCGGATGCACTTATCGGTTTATCATATTCAAGAAATATGACTGATAAATTCAGTTTTGGAATTTCGGTGAAATACATGCACGAGACCTTAGCTGAATTAACTATGAGTTCACTTCTTTTCGATTTTGGAACATATTATAAAACCGGATGGAAATCAGTGAGATTCGCAGCAGTTGTGACGAATTTTGGCCGTGACATATCCCCCAGCGGGAGTTTTACTTATAAAAATCTTGATAATGAACAAGTCGTCAAGAGCGATTTTCAGAAATTCCCTCCTCCCATTCTCTTCCGGATCGGCATTGCGGGTGAATTATATAAATCGGAAAATAGTATGGTTTCAGGCTCTGTGCAGTTGAACCATCCCAATGATAATGTTGAAAACGTGAATTTTGGATTAGAATATTGGCGGCAAGAAATTTTTGCACTTCGTGGCGGATATATAAGTGCCAGGACAGAGGAAGATTTCTCTACTGGCTTTGGATTGCGAGTTCCCTTGAAGGGAATGGAAATAGGTGTTGATTATTCATTTTCGAATTTTGGTAGACTGGGTTATGTGAATCGGTTCGCTCTGAATATAGTGTTTTAAGCGGAGTATAGGCTTATGTGTAAAATGTGGTTCGGGATTTTGTTCATATTATTTATTCTTATAGTCCAATGCACCCACGATAAATATCCACTGCCATCCCTTCCTAGTGAGGAAGATCGCTATGCGAATTTAAACAAGGCCGTCTATAATCTAATAAATCCTATTCTGGATGATGAACATGGTTATCAATTTCGGAATCCCTCTGATATCTATTTCGGGGTTGATAATTTTGTATATGTCTGTAACACTGATGCTAATCAAATTATCATGATGGACGCGGGGGGAACCATCCAGGGTGTATCCCAATTTATTGAACACCCAGAAGCGATTACCCAAAATGACAGTCTTGATCTTCTTATTGTTAATAGAACAAATAAAATATTTAAGATCGATATGTACGCAGTATCCCATAATATCGCTGCTGCTCCAATTGAGGTAGTCTACGAACAAGCCAGTGAACCCACCCGTCAATTTACCGGGATCTCGGTGTATCGAGGATTTGAATATTATGTAACGGTAATAGAACCCCAGGACAGCAGCAGTAATTACATAGAATTCAGTTTTATTTATGATTTTTATGCCAATCATACCCTCAAAGGAAAGTTGCCATTTGAAGTGAATGGTACTGCACTTTTCTCCACGATTTTACCGACGGCGGTTGTTACCTTACGGGAAATGTTCCTGGATATTTCGAGTAGGGAAAATACCATCCAGTTTATGTTTACTCACACTGGTAGAACCAGTCTGCTCGAAAATGTTTACAAATTTCAACACATAACTACTCGAATTTTTGAAGGCCAAGAGATTTTAACGCCCAATACATCTCTCATTGGTACAGATATTTATGCTGTTAATAAATTTTGGAATTTAGAAGATTTGGCAGTCGATAAGAATGGATATATTTTTCTGGTAGATGCTGGCAGATCAATTGCCGACTCATTATCTGATCGCCCACTCCCGGGTTTTTACCGTTTTGAGAGCTCTTCCGGAAAACAATTGCAATCGGTCCTTGGTATTGGAAATGGACCAAAACAGTTCAATAATCCCAAAGGAATTGCCGTAACACCTATATTGGAACAGCAGATCGTCTATATTACAGACTCTGGTAATAATCGGATAATGCGTTTCCAATTGTCCACTCAATGATAGTCCGCGTTCGATCCTTATACTTCTGATTATCAATTACTTTTTTAGCA
The DNA here is from genome assembly GCA_001771055.1 of Caldithrix sp. RBG_13_44_9. Lineage (GTDB taxonomy): Bacteria > Calditrichota > Calditrichia > RBG-13-44-9 > RBG-13-44-9 > RQOF01. Next base: position 4,803 of record MESS01000148.1, on the reverse strand, counting down.
TGGATGCTATCAATTTCAAATTTCTGGTCGGCCAGGAATTTTTTTTTGCCACCCCCTAAAATTATTTTGCATTACCTGAGCAGGTGATTATATTAGCCTGCTTAATTCACAAAATTGATAGAAGTCAAGCTACCGCTCATTTATCTTTTGCCACGGGTTTTCCCAAAGGGATCCATCTCTGGAAAACCCGTGGCAAGGTAAAAGGATTAATATTACTTACCTTACTTCAAATAAATAACATTTTTGTGAATTAAACAGGTTAGTTGTGTGTTTAACAAAGTTGTTTAATAATATTTGCAGATAACTCCATGCATATAGATAGATTTTTCTTGTTAAGTCTTTGTGTTATTAAAATTTTCATCAGGGAGAAATCTCCTGGAACAGACTTAATAGGATTCCCCGCAGTTTTCAGAATATTTCCTGTTATATCATCACTACGCTAATACTCTCATCCTCCCAGCAGGATTTGGTGCGTCTGCAAATGATCAATTTTTGAGAATTTTTTGTTCTATTTTAACAGCTAATACAAATTGAAAGGGGATAGATATGAAATATCTATATACACTGTTTTTCATTTTTACGGTATTGACTCAATTAAAAGCCCAGGTTTTGGGTGATCCATTTAACTGGACCGAACCGGTAACCGTTGAGGCCAATGATATATTTCTGCTCTGGAATGAGAATGTTGCCGGGACTTATAAAAGCTTTCAGAAAGTATATAGGTACAAAATTGACAGCACGGGACTGGCTGTTGATAGCATGATTTCTAAGACACCCCGCCAGGAAGATCCACGAACAAGTTCCGCTGCTTCAGTGCACATGGATATTGCTACCGGTAGATTTAATGCGGACCAGTATGGTGATATCGTGGCCGCCTGGTACAGTCTCTCCGGTATCGAGATCATGATCCCCCAGTTTGATACCACCAAAGCCATGTGGACCGCTTCTGTTCAGCAGAATATCGACACCGGTCTGCACAACCGTTTCTATGTAAGAACCGGGGATTTCGATGCCGATAGTCTGGATGAGTTTGTAGTGGCATATGTAGATGCGGAGGATTCAATCCACATCAATTTATATGATGTCGATTCAAGCTTGAATGCAACCTTGATTGCCGAGATTTGTGATGAAAATTTGGCTGCTCCATTCAGCTGGGAGAACATCAGTTATTACTTGGAATCCGGTGATCTGAATGGTGATGGAAGGGATGAGATTATTCTGCAATTCAAACTGGGAACGGTTACTCAAACCAGCTGGAATATCTACACAAAAATATATGAGTATAATGGAAGCACTATTGTGGCCAAAGCCCGTACCATTATCCAGTCAAAACCGGGACCTACAGCAATTGAGGTGACAATGGCCATCTGTTCGGGTCAATTTAAAGATGATCCGAAAGATGAGCTGGCATATGTGGCAATTTTCAAAACTTCCAGTACATCTTATGCTTATATCCTTCTTCTGGAAGCCAGTTCGGATCTGCAGCAAATCAATTTTGATTTCAATAAAAGGTTCGTCAGAAGTTTCCCGAACCCCGTTTCAAGCAGTAATCAATTAAGCTTCGCTTCGGGGGATTTAAATAATGATAACAGGGACGAGGTGGTTTTCTCAACAGGTGACAACATACTTGTTCAATCCACCGACGATAATCTGAATCCATATGCTAAGGTTCAAGGAGGTATAGCGGAAGGAAGATCAAATGATTACCGGCAAAGTTTTAATTTTCTGAAAATTGCTGATGTCAATCAGGATTTCCGGGAAGATATTGTCATTACAAAAAATCTGGTAAATATAGCTTATCAAGACGGTTTTTTCGTTGCCATGATCACGGCCAATGAAGCACTGGACACATTGAGACTGCTGGGAAGAAATTTGGGTGACGAATCACAATATGACCAGTATCAGTCATATGCCATCGCCATCGGTAATTTTGACGGGTATTATTTTACCATTGGCCAACCTACGCATCAAGTCCAGACCGATTGGGTGCAACCAGTGGTAACCCTCAACGCTCCTCCGGTGCATTTTGATAAGTTTGATACCGATCTATTTGATGTGAGCGGATGTTATAATGGAGGCAACTGTAATTTCTCTTCCACCTATACAGCAGTCAGTCAGAGCTCAAATGAGGTATCAACCGAGATTCATAAAGACTGGGGAATTTCGGGCGGTCTTTATACAGCGGGTACTGTCAGTGCGTCACTGATGGGAGTGGGTGTAGATAGTAACTATGAATTTTATTTGCTGGGAAAATATGGAAAACAGTTCAGTCAGGTTTCCACCAATATTTCCACTATAACTGTCAATGTTTCGGTAGATGCCATTGAAGATGACTGGATTTTTACAACTATCACCGATTATGACATTTGGGAATACCCTGTTTATCACGGTAACGAGAAAGATCCCCGCCGGACATTTTTGGCCATGGTTCCCAAAAATCCCCGGGGAGCCTGGTACCCCAGCAAAAGCTGGAATGTATTTACTTATATTCCGGATCACCAGATCAGCAATATTCTTTCCTATCAGGAATATGATTCCCTGAATAACAATTCCCAGTTACAGCAGCCCATCAGAATGAATTTTGGAAATGAAAGTTTCCTTTTGAATACCAGTTCATCAATTGACAGGGAGGTATCGATACAGGATTTTCGCTCCAGCGAGGCGGACACCGTAAAAGAGATAGGGATAGATTTTAAAGCACAGGCAGCAATATCCTTATACCAGGCCGATTATACCAGCACTGAAATGTCGACGCATAAAGTGTCGGTGATTGAAGGGATCAGCTTGAGGACCCACCTGGGAGCGGTGAATAGTTTTCAAGGTTATGGTGAGACGGGCTATCATGTCACACCCTATGCCTATTGGGGAACCAGCGGGGCTGTAGTCATGAATTTTGCGGCCAGTCCCCCAATAGCGCTGCTTGGTGGTCTACCCACATTCTGGCAACAGAAATATGGTACCTATTCTGATCCTACCTTTATACTTCCCTGGATTTTGGATCCGGAAAAGGGATTTGGCATCAGTGAAGAGGCCAAGCGATACCAGACCAAAGATATCATTTTCGATCCGGTTGATCCTTTACCAGGGGATACCCTTACCATTACTGCCCGGGTAAGAAATTTCAGCTTGTTACCAACCCCCGCTCCGGTTTCAGTGACTTTTTTTGTTGATGATCCCGATTCCGGCGGTGTTCCCCTGATTGGACTAAATGGCACTAACAATGTGAGTACCTCCGGACCGATCCAGCCAAGGCAGAGAGCAGATGTAGAATTTCAATTGATGCTCCCGGCTGGTTTACCATCATATCCCAGGATTTATGCGGTATTAGATCAGCCGGATATTATACAGGAAATTCATTCTGTTAATAATAAAGGTTTTTAATATACTGGGCAGCCCAGCTGTAACCAGTGGTATTGCCGATGTAACCATCCACCTGGCTAATAATCATGAATTGTATCAGTCTTATCCCAATCCATTTAATCCGGTAACCACGATCAGTTTCTCACTGACTGCCCGGGAAAAGGTGCAGCTGGAAGTGTTCAATTCGCTGGGGCAGAAAGTAAAAACACTGATCAGCCGGGAGATGCCGGCAGGGAAACATACTGTGATCTGGGATGCCAGGAACGATGCGGGAAATCCTCTGGGCAGCGGAGTTTATTTTTATCAGATCAGCGCCGGAGGCTTTGTACAGACCCGCAAGATGATATTGTTGTAAATAGTTTCAAATGATATTGCCGTTTTAAAAGCTTGACAGGATAACAGGATGAACAGGATAAAAAATATACCAAGAATTTTCTATCCTTGCAGATAAACTGGAGATGAATTACTTATCCGAATATTTGGTCTCTTACATCCTGTCACAGGTAAATGATGGCATTGTCATTATCCTGTCAAACATAGAAATAATAAGGGGATGCCTTATGCGATCTACAAAAGAAATAGGTGATGATTAATGAAATTCGGTAAAAAAAAATGTAACAAGAGTATTGAAATACGAGATACATTTGACGAGATAAAAGATAAAAAAATTAATCAATAGACCCCTTTGTCCATCCGGCGGCACCTTATAAGTATCTTGTTTCCGAAGTGTCCGTCCTGACGGGTGCCGGACGGATTGATCTTTGAGCCGTCGGATAAAAGAGGGATACCGGTAGACTCTCTCCCACAGAATACGCCTTACAGCTTAGAACCACCTTGTATTAATACAAAAATCAACCAGCCTTTGTCCCTCGATATTTTGTTCAAAACTAAAACGTATGTCGTAATTTACCGCATCAGAACCATCTTCCTGGTCTCAGCAAATCCCTCTGTTACTAACCGATAGATATAGATCCCGCTGGCCATCCCACTGGCATCCCACTCATAGACATAGGAACCAGAAAGCAGTTGACCAGAAAGCAGGGTGGTCACTTCTTCCCCCAGGATGTTAAAGACTTTCAAAGTGACAAATCCATTTTTCGGAATTGCAAATTCGATATTGGTGCTTGGATTAAACGGATTTGGATAGTTCTGATACAAACTCCATTTTTCGGGAATACTACCT
>MESS01000148.1:0-216 GCA_001771055.1 Caldithrix sp. RBG_13_44_9 | reverse complement strand
ATAAGGAGTCGCTGGAATATTTGCGATAGAGACATTCTCAGCCAGCACCACAATGGTATCCGCATAAGCTGCCTGCAGGGTATAAGTATCGGTAGGTGACGCCCCGGATTCCGCTTGCACCAGCAATTGATACTCACCATTCGGTTTACCATAGGGTATTAAAATAAGGTCGTCCGGCTGCAGATCCCCATTCACATCGTCCTCTACATATATCGA
>MESS01000147.1:61344-61631 GCA_001771055.1 Caldithrix sp. RBG_13_44_9 | reverse complement strand
GTATTTTTCTTCTGGTTCTTCTTCTTAGAAATTAAAAATTAGAATTTAAGCTTCGGAGTAATTCAACCGGCCGACAGTTGTTTAAATGACCTGCGGCGTTTTCTAAACGGCTCCACTCACTTAGATTATCTGACCCTCATGTCACTTAAATGGATGGACTGAATCCAAAATCATCATTAACAAATTTAATGCCTGGTAACATTCCTTATGAGCAATGAATTTATTTTGCATATCCTGGACTTACTGGGCACTGTGGGAAATGTCACCGCCCGGAGAATGTTTGGTGG
>MESS01000147.1:60479-61313 GCA_001771055.1 Caldithrix sp. RBG_13_44_9 | reverse complement strand
GCCATCGTGGTTGATGATATACTTTATCTGAAAGCTGATTCGCAAATCCAGGCACGTTTTCAGGACCTGGGACGATCTTCCTTCAGTTATCAACGTCAGGGGAAAAATATCAGTATGTCTTACTATCAAGCACCTGATGAAGCTCTAGAAAATCCTGAAGAGATGAAAGCATGGGCTGCTCTAGCCTGCCAGGCTGCTCTAAGGAATTCCCGCCAGATAAACAAAAAATAAATTCTGAAAATATTAAGAGGATTATCAATTTCATAGATCTCGACTGAGAATGATATGTCCTTTTGAGTTAAATCAGCCCCCTGTCACTGCTGAAATCCAAAAACCAAATAAATAAGTATTTCGTAACTTAAGCAGGTTATATTTTACAAAAGAAAATATATCGTAATGAACAGTCTTATTGAATAAACAATTTGGTGGTCGTCCTTCTTTAATTTCTAAAAAATATTTCAAGGAGTAAAAACAGGTGTCTGGCATGCTTGCGGGAATTTACATATATCCCATTAAATCCTGCCGGGGATTATCTTTAATGCAATCATCTATAACCGACTGTGGATTGCATTATGATCGCCGCTGGATGCTGGTGGACTTGAATCATACTTTCATTTCCCAGCGAAAAATCCCGCGAATGGCTTTGATCACCGTGAAAATGGATGATGACCAACTGATAATTACCGCTCCCGGAGCTTCTACTTTGAAGATACCCCTGAATCAACAATCATCCCTCAGGCTCCAGGTTAATATCTGGAAAGATTCCTGCCTGGCCACCGATTGCGGAGAGAATGCCGCACAATGGTTCAGCAATTATCTTGAACAGAATTGCCG
>MESS01000147.1:60221-60356 GCA_001771055.1 Caldithrix sp. RBG_13_44_9 | reverse complement strand
GAGTGCCAAAGAACCCTTGCATACACTTGCCACTTACCGGAAAACCGGCGGACAGGTCTTCTTCGGCCAGAACTTGATCCAGGAAAACCCGGGTAACATTGCCGTGAATGATATTATCACCACTATCGATCAGGA
>MESS01000147.1:56875-60204 GCA_001771055.1 Caldithrix sp. RBG_13_44_9 | reverse complement strand
ATAAAATGGGATCCGGGTGATCCGGTAATTTTATGTTCATTTTTCTTCTCTATTTGCATTTCTTTATATTTTTTAGTATACTCACAAACTTTTTTGGAGGATATAATGACGGTCACAAAGAGCAATCTGGTCAACCGGATGGCAGAGTCAACTGGATGGACTAAGGTGGATTGCGAAATATTGTTAAATGGATTCCTGGCAAACATCATAGAATCATTACAGAGGGGAAACCGGGTGGAATTGCGGGGATTCGGAAGTTTTTATGTTAAAGAGCGCCAGCCTCGTTTAGTTAAGAATCCAAAAACCAAGAAAGTTTTGTCGGTGGATCATCGTTTTGTACCCATATTTAAACCAGCCAAGAATTTTAAACTAACAGTAAACCGGCAACTGTTAAAAAAAAGTGGATTATTGAAAAATGAGTCATAAATGTCCAAACTGTGGTAGAGAAGTTGAGGAACAGGTAAAATTCTGTCCGGAGTGCGGCACTGCTCAAAAATCCAGGAAAAAAGAACACCAGCCCGCTGCTTCTCAATCCCAACCGAAAACTCCATCCCGGAAGTTATCGGGACAGAATATTCTTTATCTGGTTGCTCTGCTTTCTCTAATTGTAGTAGCCCTGTACGGATACCGTTTCATCAAGACCGGTACAAAAACTGATCCGCATTCCAACCTTCCAGCCGCGGAACCGGCAACTCAAAGTCCGATGTTCGACCAGGAACATTTTCAGCATTTGCAGGAAAACCTGAAAGCCAATCCCGACGGTTTCCGGGAAAATGTTGATCTGGCCAATTTTTTATACGATAATCAACGCTTTAACGAGGCCATCAACTACTATTCAAAGGCTATTGAAATCAATCCCAATCAGCCTGATATTTTAGTTGACACCGGGGTCAGCTATTTCAATTTGAAAAAATTTAGTGATGCCAAAACATATTTCGAGAAAGCGTTGAAAATAAAAGAAGATCATATTAACGCCCTTTATAACATGGGGGTGGTTTCGGCCCAGCTGGGAGAAATGCCTCAAATGCTGGAATACTGGGAGCGACTGGTTGCCGTTGCTCCTGAGAGCGATCAGGCCAAAGCAGCCAAACAGATGATGGATCAAGTAAAAGAAAGCAAACCTTAGTTTTAAAAATACCGATGAACAGGAGGTGATTCTATGCCATGTGGTCGTAAGCGAAAACGCCATAAAATGGCAACGCACAAGCGGAAAAAACGTTTGCGCAAAAATAGACATAAGAAGAAAATACGTTAATTTTCAATAGCCCTCACCTCATTTTTTTCCAGCAATAAACCATTGGGGAGAGTTTTATTTTGATGATTGACTGAAGGACCGGATACTCGCAGCGATTCGAATATTCGGTCCTATTTGGGGATCATGATGAACAAGCATATTTACAGTGTTTCATCTCTCACTCATGAGATCAAAACCTTATTGGAAACCAGTTTCCCGCGGCTGTGGGTTGAGGGGGAAATTTCCAATTATAAGGCTCACTCTTCCGGTCATATTTACTTCACATTGAAAGATGAGAATGCCCAGATCCGCTGTGCGATGTGGTGCTTTAAGGCCGGAGAATTACTTTTCCGCCTGGAAGATGGATTAAAAGTAGTCGCGGAAGCAGATCTTCAGGTGTATGAAAAGACCGGCAGCTATCAATTGATCATTCAGCAAATGCAGCCAGCGGGAATCGGTGCGCTGCAGCTGGCTTTCGAGCAGCTGAAAAAAAAGCTGCACGCTGAAGGTTTGTTCGATGAAGCCCATAAAAAAGCCTTACCTGAATTCCCGGAAAGAATTGGAGTTATCACTTCACCCACTGGCGCAGCAGTCCGTGATATCATCAGCGTGATCGGCCGGCGATTTCCAGCCGCCCAGATCATATTATATCCGGTGCGGGTGCAGGGAGAAGGGGCTGCCGAAGAAATCTCAAAAGCTATCCAGGATTTCAACGAATACCGGGAAATTGATGTGCTGATTGTAGGTCGCGGTGGTGGCTCGCTGGAAGATCTATGGGCTTTCAATGAAGAAAAAGTGGCCCGGGCTATTTATGCTTCACAGATCCCGATCATCTCAGCGGTGGGGCACGAAGTGGATTTTTCAATTTCTGATTTTGTGGCAGACCGGCGGGCCGCAACACCTTCAGCGGCGGCGGAAATGGTTGTTGCGGATCGCAAGGAATTGTCAGGTATCCTGGCCTATTTTCAGGAAAAGATGATTCAAAACATCTTACAGCAGATAAAAAATTATCGAAACGAGCTCCAGAATTTGAAAAAAAGCTATGCCTTCCGCCGGCCGGAAGATCTGATTTTTCAAAAAATGCAGCGGCTGGACGAAATCTCCCGTCTGCTGGTCTCGGAAATCAACCATAGGCTTACTCTGCAGCAACAGAATCTGACCAGCCGTCAGCAGCAGCTCCGCAGCCTCAATCCATTAGAGATCTTGCGCAGAGGTTACAGTATCTGTTACCGGGACGGACAAGTGATCAAAGATATTCGGCAATTGCAGATGCTGGACGTGGTTCAGATAAAATTATCGAAAGGACAGTTTTTATCACAAGTACAAATGTTGGGAGAAGGCTCATGAAAAAAAGCCAGAATTTTGAACAGGCCATGAAACGGCTGGAAGAGATCAGCCAGACTCTGGAAAGCGGAGACATCTCACTGGAGGATTCGATCAAACTTTATCAGGAAGGAACCAAGCTGATTGAATTTTGCCAGGGTAAACTCGATGAAGCCCAGAAAATGGTTCAAAAACTGAGCCGGAATGCATCCGGGGATCTGGAAATATCTGCACTCGATGACGACAATCTTCCGGAAGAGAAATAAAGCAGTGAGCTTTCAGTAATTGAGAATTTAAAGTCAATCTGTATTCGTCAAATCTATTTTATGTATATCAATTTGTGAACATTCTGAATTTCCTGCCGGAATTTTAAAATTCCATAATAGACCCCGCTTCCAAAACGACTGGCATCCCAGTTATATGTAACCGTTATGGTAGATTGAATTGGAAATGTGATCTCACTAACCTTCTGTCCCAGATTATTATAGATAGTGATCTGCCAGATCCCGGCCTTATTTGGATTAAACTGCAGACGGGTTACCTGATTGAATGGATTGGGAAATGTTTTTAATTCAGTCGACTGAATGACAGGATTCGTTTTTCTAACCAGCGGGGTAAACAGAACTTCAGCCGCTGCTCTGGCTCTGATCCGGCCATATCCCCATTCATGATTGGGAAGTATGGCGGATATATTTGAATTGTCCGCTGCCTGGGTAATTGCATTGACAATCAGTTCGGTATCATTATGACCCAATAATTGCTGGAGTAATGC
>MESS01000147.1:56614-56846 GCA_001771055.1 Caldithrix sp. RBG_13_44_9 | reverse complement strand
ACGAAGTACCGCCAAAAGCGATAAATCCGCCATGACTTGACGCATTGGGATTGGCCGCATACACTACACTGCCAGGGGCGGCAATATCCAACAGACGGCTCCCATCGATACGGGCTCCTCTGCCACTAAAACCATTCAGGGGTAACCCGGAGGTTCGCGGATTGTAAGCCGCCACGGTCAGTGCTTTATCGGCTGTCGATGGCCAGGTGACTGTTCCGTCATCATTGGCAGT
>MESS01000147.1:56051-56526 GCA_001771055.1 Caldithrix sp. RBG_13_44_9 | reverse complement strand
CGAAAGGTGAAATATCCGGATAGGCTGCCGGAAATCGCCGCAATATTAAAATCCATCCGGTTGGTACCGCGGTAAGATTGGCTTGACAGACTGTATAAGCGATAATTCCCGTTGACGATAAACTGTCCATCTCCCGGTAAATTCAACCAGTTGCCGGCGGGAAATCCAATTTTAAAGGCCAGGTCTGATGAATCACCCAACCACAAAAAATTTCCCCAGATGTTTTGCTGACCCAGACTTTGAACGATATTCAGAGTTAATAGCAAACTGTCATTAGTGGGGATACTTCCCGAGGTATGCATTCCGCCCCCGGCTAAATTTCCGGCCGGGACTACCTGGACAATTCCCTGATCGGAGAAATCATCAATCATTGTTTCCAATGCTGAAGACCCATCCATGTACTGCCAGATCCATTCTCCATCTTCATACAGAATTATATCAGCACCCTCATTGGCCGCCCAGGGAGCTAAAAACT
>MESS01000147.1:55569-56021 GCA_001771055.1 Caldithrix sp. RBG_13_44_9 | reverse complement strand
TATACTCGTTCACCCCCATCAGTAATTCGGCATCCGGAGCAATACCTGCAAGCTGGTGAATATTGGCAACACCACCTACCAAAATCCCGCTCACCGGGGTTCCATGGCCGTACCAGTCCCCTTCGTTATCGATCATATCGATACCCCGCTCACGAATCACCCCGTTCGACTGATAGACTTTTCTCACTTTGCTGGTCTTTAACATCACCAGCCGTTCACCCGGATCCAGTGCATCGTTAAGATTGGTATCAAGGGTAATAAAAAGGGGCTCCCCGTAACCCGGATCTGCCTCGGTAAAACCATGTTGTGTCCCATAATCCCTTATGCTGTTTTGATCCATATCCACAAAAATCCAATCCAAAGAAGGATTATATCCTGATGGATTCACAATGGCACCGCTGGTATTGGCCTGAATGAAACGCAATCTTTCATCAATTTCAACTATTCCGGAT
>MESS01000147.1:52645-55538 GCA_001771055.1 Caldithrix sp. RBG_13_44_9 | reverse complement strand
CGAACTGCAGATTACCGTTGACATCCGCCCAGGAAAAGGTGTCGCCATCTGCGAAGAAGAACAGCGGATGAAAGTGATTAATACCGGTATCCAGATCGGCAATTAAAATATTTTTCCCGGAAGCGCCTTCTGGCAGCATGGACCAGACCTGGTCCGCTTCAATTTGTGGACGGCTGATCAGCAACGGATAAGCATGCTGCGGACGCCAGGTAGTTTCAATTTCCAGAAGTCCATTAACTTCAGCAATGGATTCCAGTTTCAGCATCGACCTCTCAAGAAAGCCCACCACGACTCTCCGCGAACCCAGAAGTTTACCTTCGATTACCTGCGGTATAAAACCGAGATTTTCCAGGATCTGTAATTGTTGCTCACTGATGGAGTTATTAAAAGTGAGGGTAACCGGAATTCTTGCAAAATAAGGCAATTTATACTGTTCCCCTATACCGGACTGAACTGCCTTTTCAACAAATTTTAGACGGGGGCCTATTTTACTTCCCGCCGCCAGGGAAGAAAGACACCAGAGTAGTATAAATATTACCATAGTGAACTTATACATAAAATTCTCCCGTGTGGTCGATAACGATAAAAGTTACACTCAATAAACTTTAGTATTCAAGAAATTTAATTGTTTTAACTTTCGAAATTACTTTATATTCAAAAAAAATCAGGAAGTTATTATGTTAAAAATTCAGGGAATATTTCCACCTATTGTTACTCCGTTCGTGGATCAAGCAGTTTCTTATGCTCATCTGGCCGAGAATATTAAAAAATGGAATCATTATCAGTTAAGCGGTTATGTATTGCTTGGTTCCAACGGGGAAAATGTGATGCTTAAAGAATCCGAAGCGCTGCAATCGATTGAAACGGCTGTTAAATATATTCCTGCTGATAAGCAGATCATTATTGGTGCCGGCAATGAATCCACCCGATCTACCATTGAATTTATTAAACAGGCACATCGCATTGGCGGAGATGCTGCTCTGGTCATTTCCTCTCATTATTATAAAGATCAGATGAAAGGAAAGGTGCTGGAGGCCTATTTTACTGAGGTTGCCGAACAATCACCCCTTCCGGTCATTCTTTATAATGTACCCAAATTCATTGGGTTAGAAATTCCACTGGATACAGTAGCAAAGTTAAGTGAACATGCCAACATTATCGGAATGAAAGACAGTTCCGGTAATATGACCTACTTTCAGTCCATTATTGGTTTTAACCTTAAAAAGTTTCAGTTATTGACCGGGACTGCCAATACCTTGATGCTCAGTTTGGTCGCCGGGGCCATTGGTGGAGTGTTAGCCCTGGCTAATATTGCCCCGCAAATTTGCCTGGATATTTTTCATTCTGTCAGAAATGACCGTCTGGATAAAGCCCGAAAATTGCAATTAAGTGTCATCCGGCTCAATCAATTGACCACCGCTGTTTACGGGATTGGCGGTTTAAAATACGCCCTGGATCAGATTGGTATGTACGGAGGCAAGCCCAGGCAACCTTTGATCCTGCCCGATGATCAGGGAAAAAGCGAAATAAAAAAAGAACTGAAAGCACTTAAATTGATTTGACATTTCTTCCTTTTCTAAAAGTAGTTCTTACTCATTGTCCAATCGATTCTATTTTCGATAAATCTGGTATGTTTAAAAAAAGTGCAAGGTAATCCTCTTTGATTTGTCTAACTGGTAATGACAATGATTGAAAAGGGAGAATGAATTCCGTATTGTATTCAATAGAAAGAAAGACCCGGACCAGCTCCATGAAATTTGAAGATATTTACCGGGAATATGGTGAGCGGGTTCTGAATCTGGCCTATCGTTATACTTCCAATTCTGAGGTCGCACGGGACTTAACACAGGATGTGTTCATAAAAGTCTATCAAAATTTAGCAGACTTTCAGAACCGTTCCCAACTCTACACCTGGATTTATAAGATCACCACCAATCACTGCCTGAATTACCTCAAGCGCGAACGTAAAAGGCGCTGGCTGAGTCTGTTGGATCAAAATGTCAGCGAGGTTTTCAAGTCCGGAACTGCTGAGGAATCGGCCCGACTCATACAGAATCCTTTGACCCCGGATCAGATTTTGGAAAAATCTCAACGCGAAAAGATTATCCGGAAAATGATTGACTCTATTCCTCTTAAATACCGTTTCCCGTTGATTCTGCAAAGGTATGAAGAATTACCTGTCCAGGAGATCGCTGAAACCCTGTCTTTAACTGTCCCGGCCACTGAAACCCGTATCCATCGTGCCAAAAAGTTACTTATAAAAAAATTGCAGCCATATATTAACCAATTATGATCCAGTATATTTCCGGTAATACTCGAAGGATATGCGAAAAGAACCAAATACATATGAAAGAAATTCAAAAAAGGGTTGTCTAACTTTATGAGAAATGGGGATAATAAGTTGAAGTCAAAAACCGAGCATACTCAGAAATATTTTTATGAGTGGCATCAACAGACTCTTGATGATGAAACGATAAGTCACATCAAGGCTCATTTAAAGATCTGCCGGGAATGCCAGCAATACTACGAAAAAATGACCGGGGTACTGGATCAGCCAGATCTTTCCGCAATCCCCCGCTTAACACCGGATCCTCTGTTAGCAGGGAAGATCATTCATGGTTTCGAGCATCCTATTGTTGAAAAAAAAATCAATACTATTCCCAAATATGTCCGCTGGTCATTTGCAACTATCCTAGTGGTTCTTTCTTTCAGTCTGGGAATTTTCCTGGGTAGCAGTACTTTTTATAATGCTGATACAGATTATGAGAGTCAGTTAACCTCCTCCTATTATCAGCATTTCTCTCAGAGCAGTATTTTAGAAGAGTTTGACCAGATAATAAACTTTGTCAGTGAGGATCAACCATGAAGATCAAAATTTTGATTGGTATTCTGC
>MESS01000147.1:50383-52639 GCA_001771055.1 Caldithrix sp. RBG_13_44_9 | reverse complement strand
TAATAGCAATTAACCTGGGAACGATTGGGACTTATCTGTATCTGCAATTGAATCGCGATAAAAATATTCCGCATTGGGATCAAAGCCGCAGATCACACTTTCCGCCCAATCACCGGCCAGAAATGAACTTCGATAAACAACAGAGACACCAATTACGAAATCTTTTACAGGAATTCCAGCAGGAAAATCAGGACATACGGAATCAGATCTGGGAATTGGAACGAACGACTTTCGACTTGCTGCAGCAGGAAAATATCCCGCAAAATCAGGTAAACCAGAATTTAAAACAATTGAGTGATTACCGTTTGAAACTGATGACCGCGGCAGTGGAAAAAATGATAAAGGCCAAATCGTTTCTTAATCCTGAGCAGCAAAAGCATTTTTTTGATTTTATTATGGAATCCCGACCGGCGCCGCCATTTGGAAGGGAACCTGCTGGCGGTCCTCCCGCTCCACCCGATTTTGATGAAATGTATGAATTGGATTGAAACCACAGAACAAAGGAGAAGTAAATGCAAAAATTATTATTCTTGATCGTTGGCCTTTTTCTCTGCGCGAACCCGATTTTCCCCCAACCGGAAGATGCGGCAAAACCGAAGAGATACATGGCTCATAATCTGGAACTCTCTACGGAACAGGAATCAAAAATATCGGATCTTAAACTGCAATTTAAAAAAGAGATCATACCACTCGAGTCAGAAATTGATCAACTGAGATCTGATATAAATCTGGAATTAACTTCCGATAATTTCAGTGAATCCAAGATTAAAAAATTAACCGAAGATATTGCCAGATTGCAAAAAGACATCCATTTTAAAAGGATCATGAATCAAAAGTCAATCAGGGATCTTCTAACAGCTGAGCAGAAGAAAAAATTCGATCTGCACCTTTTGTCCCAACGGGAATTTCGGGGTGAGGAAGGGCCTGGTTTCCAGCACCGAGCTCATCATTCCCCATCCGTACCACCCGATAAAGATTTTTAACCCTCCTGAATCAGTCCGGTCCTGAGAATTTTCAGGGCCGAACTGCTCTCTTGTAACCCCATCTATCTTTTGGAACCAATTATCCAGCAAGTTTTTTCAATAGCACCCGTGCCCGAGTTTTAATGGCCGGACTTCCCCGCTGTATTTGTTCCTTCAGAATTTCAATGACCCGGGAACGAATAACGGGATTTTTTTCTGCAAAATCTGCCATTGCCTGTAAGGAAAGAGTCACCACAATCTTGCTGGTATGATTTAAAAAACCAAGTAGGATTTCAAAAGTCCGAAGAGTTTCATTCCTGCTGAGCTTCAACCGGAGGAAAATCTGAGCCAGGTGCCAGCAGACTTCCTGCTGTGATATCTTGGAGATATCATTTAGAAGTATTTTTTTATGTGCCTGCAGCAGCAACGGATTTACCTGGCTTACTTTTTCAGCCGCATCGGCCGCCCGCATCCGGATAACAGGATCATTATTCTGCATTCCAGAGATCAGTTGACCGAATATTTCGGGATTTCTTAAGACTTCGGCAACAACTTCATTTACTTTCCCGATTGATCGTCTATCCCCGCCACTTAATTTGTTAAGAATATTATTCATTTGGATCTGTCATTATCCAAGATAAACATACAAGGACCAAGTACCTGATCACTAAGCAAATATCTTACTCCGTATCAGTTCTATTTCTTCCAGATCCTTTCTCTTTAATTCCCAACCGCTGCCTCCCAGCATCTCATCTACCTGTTTAACGCGGCGCACTCCCACGATCGCACAGCTGACTGCTGGATTCATCAGTACCCAGGCAATTGCCAGATGGATCAGTGATTTATCATACCGTCCGGCAATCGATTTCAACTCTTCGGCAAACTGGAGATTTTTACTCAACCAGGGTTCTTTAAAGTATTTATTGCGATGCCGCCAATCGTCTTTTGCCAATCTGGACTTATCAAATTTTCCGGTTAAAATTCCTGACTGCAGAGGACTGTAAGCAACCACTCCAGTTCCCTGCTTCTGACACCAGGGCAGAATATCTTTTTCTATATGACGATCCAGCAGGCTGTAGGGTGGCTGCAGTGAGTTCACGTGTGACTTCCCCTCACACTTTGCCAGTAAATCCACTCCAAAATTACTGACTCCCAGGAACCGTATTTTGCCTTGCTCCTTCAAGCGAATGAAAACATCCCAGCTGTCTTCGATGGAAGTACTGGCATCCGGCCAGTGGATCTGGTACAGATCAATATAATCGGTATGTAATCTGCGCAGGCTGGCTTCTACCTC
>MESS01000147.1:48671-50336 GCA_001771055.1 Caldithrix sp. RBG_13_44_9 | reverse complement strand
TATCCCAAACCAGTCCGCATTTGGTGGCAACAAAAAATTTTGGCCTTTTCCCTTTCAGAGCTTTGGCAATGATCTCTTCAGCATGTCCCAGTCCGTAAGCCGGCGCGGTATCAATCCAGTTAATTCCATTATCCATTGCCCGATGAATCGATTCAATGGATTCCTGATCATTCTGGGGACCCCATCCCCATTCCCATTGCCCCCCAATTGCCCAGGTTCCTAATCCGATCTCGCTAAGCATGGGACCATCTTTACCTAATTGTTTGGTTTTCATTGGATCTCCTTAAAGAAGCCGACAGTATCTTTTAATCAATTGCTGAAATGAATCAGTCAGCAGAATTTTTATATCATCAGGTGAAAATTTACAACAAAAATTTATCGGGTTAAATTAAACTTTATATTTGATTTAGTAACTTTTATTTTTCGGCGGACGTATGTAACTTTGGATTGAGTGACAGGCTGAACAGACAAACAAAGAAATCCAACGGAGGAAAAATGCACCGGGAAGCAAGATCTTTTATCTGGGGAATTATCTTAATTATCCTTGGACTGCTTTTCCTAGGAAGAAACCTGGATTGGTTTGATTTCAATTGGGAAGATTATTGGCCGTCTATTATGATCATTGGTGGTCTATTTTTCTGGATTGGCTGGATATTCAAACGCCAGGAATACGGTTTGCTGATGCCGGGATCCATTTTACTGGTCTACGGCCTCATGTTTCAATACAGCGCTCTGAGCGGCTGGTATTATATGGACGATTTATGGCCTGGATTTTTACTGGGGCCGGGACTGGGTTTCCTGCTCATGTATCTGCTGGGTAACCGGGAAAAAGGATTATTGATTCCCGCTTTCATCCTGATCATCTTAGCCGCCCTGTTCTGGATGGAGCATGACGTTTATCGATTTTTATGGCCATCTATTCTGATTGTTCTTGGATTGTATTTGTTATTCAAAAACCGTCGGCGGGCGGCAGTAAAAGATCAAAAAACAGTTGATGCTCAACAACAAAAATCTGAATAAGATAAGCTTTGAATGATAATTTACCGGAGGAAATGATCATATGAAAAGACTGTACCGTTCACGAACCGATCGAAAAATTGCCGGCATCTTTGGAGGAATTGGTGAACTCTACGATCTGGATCCTAATCTTTTACGAATTATTGCCGTGCTGCTTTTACTAATCACCGGATTCTTTCCAGTGCTCTTCACTTACATCATTGCCTGGATTATTATTCCCGATGGGAAACCTTAGCAGGCAACAACCGGAGCCGGAAGTTCATAAAGAATATGACGGTCAATTCAGCTAAGATTTCAGCGGTGTTTCATTCTTGCCAGATTAATTTGGGACATTAACCACGAAGGCACGAAAAAAAAATACGTTTTAGGATTTTAGATATCAGATTAAAATTAAAGTTGTTTAACAACATGTTTTTTTGATCCATGAATCGTTATGACTTTGTGCCTTTGTGTCTTTGTGGTTATAAATTACTCAGGCAGAATCGCACCTTTTTAATTATGGTAGACCATATCCGGATAATTCATCAGACTCATACTTTCAGGGTATTTTAAGGAAAATATACGGTCCATTTTCCGCTCCCCAGACCTGTTTCCCGGCAGCATCAAATCCCCGATCCCAGCTGATAAAACGATGTCTTTCGATAGTCA
>MESS01000147.1:48397-48654 GCA_001771055.1 Caldithrix sp. RBG_13_44_9 | reverse complement strand
ACTGCTCCGCGGATCTCACTCGGGCAATTCATATCCTCGGTACCTCCGGAAAAATGACCCGAGCTGTACCACTTCAGAAGAGTGGAACAACCTTCCCGTAATACCAGCAAATCTGGCACCAGATCATTAAACGGATGTTCTGATTTCCACCCACCGGTAAATCGCAACGGATTCTTAATCAGATAGACATCGCTTTGAAAAGTTGAGTCCGTGAGTTGAAACAAGCGCTAGATCCTTTGCCGGTACGGTTTATCCTG
>MESS01000147.1:48111-48319 GCA_001771055.1 Caldithrix sp. RBG_13_44_9 | reverse complement strand
CACATC
Source organism: Caldithrix sp. RBG_13_44_9 (assembly GCA_001771055.1). Lineage (GTDB taxonomy): Bacteria > Calditrichota > Calditrichia > RBG-13-44-9 > RBG-13-44-9 > RQOF01. Next base: position 48,313 of record MESS01000147.1, on the reverse strand, counting down.
CCGGCAATTGGAATCCCGCTGCGCCTGTTCCTGGCTGCTGAAAGAACCTGACATCCAGGAAAGCAAGGAATCAAGATTCTTGTTCGAAGCTTCAGTTTGACATACTGTTATATCGGAACTACTGATAATTAAAACTATTCCCAAAAGTAGAAATTTCATAAAAAATTTGGAGATCATATCGTTGGCCTTGAAATATATGATA
>MESS01000147.1:45725-47937 GCA_001771055.1 Caldithrix sp. RBG_13_44_9 | reverse complement strand
GCAAATTTCCAGCAAATTAAAAAGTCAAGGTTTCAGTTTCAAAAGGAGAGATTATGAATGCAACAGTTTTTGTGATATTTTTATTCGGAGTTTTCAGTTTGGTAGGTGGTCTGATTGGATATATTAAAGCTGACAGCATGCCATCTCTCATCGCCGGGTCCATTTCCGGAATTGTTCTGCTTCTTTGTTCTTACGGAGTATTGAAGGGTAACCAGCTGGCGGCTATTGTTACGTTGGTTGTCGCCCTGCTCTTAGGCGGGCGGTTTCTGCTTACCATCATAAAAAACTTCAAAATAATGCCCGACTTTTTGATGATAGCATTCAGTCTTCTGTCCATTATTCTGGTCATACAGCATCTTCTGAAAAAATAACCACCAATAAAAAACCCTCCGGAGAAAACTCGGGAGGGGTTTTTTACAAAAATTATCTGATAAAATTACCAGTTTCTTACCGCGCTCTGATCAGTCTCAATAATATCGGCATTTTTAGGAAGTGATCCGGTCAGGTACAGGTAGCTCTGCTGCAGTAATTGTACGGCATAATCAGGATTGTGAACTCCATGGCTGGCATCGGATTCGACGAAAATAACATTCCAGCCTACTTCACGCTGTTGCAACGTTGAAGTGGTATCGGATTCAAACGGGGCTTCCAGGCCTCCGGTAGTATCCAGGCCGCTGGCTACCAGGGCTTCGATACACAGTTCTATCAATCCATCCACTTCATCCTGCAGGCCTTCTACGGTGCCATTACCATCAAAGTCCCCGGCAGCCGGGATTTCCCGGAAGTTGTTGATAACACCGTGACAATTGGTACAGGCAGCAGTGGTCGGAAGGAACATATGACCGGTAGAAGCTGCACCGCCTGGACCGGTGCCGTATTCCAGGGTATTCAGATGGCAGGTTTTACAGCTGTTTTGGACATACAGATGTGACGGACCTGCCCAGTTAAATCCGGAAGCGGCTACATTTAAATAGCCAGATTTTGCAGCAATCATATCACCCTGGGGACTGGAGTGCGGACCAAAATGGCTTCGTCCATTGGGAACGTTGCTCTCCCATCCACGTCGTGCATGATGGCACTGCATACAGAGTTTACCTGAACCACCTTCAGTAATAACTGGAGATACACCACCTTCAGATACTAAAAGTACATCAGCTACTGTACGAAGTTGTCCAACATTATCTGCACTATGTGAATCATGACAGCTCTGGCAGGTAATCTGGCCAAAAGGTACTTCAGTGGTATCCGGCCGGCTTGAAACTGCTCCACTTCCATAAAAAGCGCTTAAATCACCGGAAAGTCTTACTGCAGCAGCCACGCCCTCATGGCAACCCCAGCAGCTGGCGCTAAATTCAGCCTTAGCAGCCTCAACATCAAAAGCATGAGCTGATTGTTCCCATTCACTAAGATAAGGATGATGTTCACCTTCATGGCACTTGCCACAGTTCATTACGTCATAACTGACAGAGACACTGTTGGGATGGTCGGATGCCGGACCATGGCAATTTTCGCACTGTACGTTTTCAAACTTGGCAATCGGAGCCTCGTCATAACCGCTGTTACCCGGATCACCTTCATAACCTACGGTGTGGCAGGGATTGCAATAGGAAGCGGGGTGGCCGCTTTCCTGCAAGGTTGCCCAGGCATGGGCGTGAGCAGTTTGTGCCCAAGCATCTACGGTTGTTCCATGACAGGTTCCACCGCTGCATCCTGCTCCGTTTCCACCGACATAGTATGGTTGCACTGTGGGTGCATACATACCAACACCGATGACCCTGTTACCCACACCGGCATATTCACCGTCAGTGGCGGTGACTTCTATCTTATAGGCACCTTCTTCATCCGGAGATGTCCAGGTTACGGTATCACCTTCCGTTTCATGCAGCTCACCATCTTCGGCTGTCCAGGAAAAAGTAAGATCACCAACTGACGACTCTTTGGTTACATTCACGGTCAGGGTGATGGTACCGCCCTGGGTAATAGAATCGGGATCAGCATCAATTCCCTCGATGGTAATCATCACGATCGGTACTTCAACCGTGTCATAAACATACTCAGTAACAATTTTTTCTGTTGTTTTCTCACAACCGCTGAAAAGAGCGAATGAGAGGAACAAGGAGAAGACTAACAAGACCGCAAAACTTTTTACGGCATGATGACCATTCATAAATAGAACCTCCATTAATTTAGTTATTAGATTTCGTTGTGTTCT
>MESS01000147.1:43152-45696 GCA_001771055.1 Caldithrix sp. RBG_13_44_9 | reverse complement strand
GTCTAATATTCAAATATAATGCCAACTATAAATGACTCACGCAAATTGTTAATTATCAATGTCTTAGAGCCGCGATAAGAATACTACCTAGGTTGGAGTTGGGACATGTATGTCCCGAAGACAGGAATAAAAATCAGTTAAATATATAATTATATTGAATTAATACATTCGTGACATGGCAGTGACAGTGGGACAAAAATGTCACAATAATTTGGAGATAATAGTCCCTTCTGCAGAAATAAAATCCATCAACTCTATTTGAGTTGATATTTACTTATTAAACGGTGGATGGTGCGACGGTCAATCCCGCAAGCCTCGGCAGTTTTACTGATATTCCAGTCGAATTTTTTCAACTGAATGCGCAAATAATCTTTCTCGAAATTTTCCAGAACCCGGTCCTTGGCATCTTTAAAAGATAGTCTTTCCCAGTCAAACTGCAGCTCTAAAGGTTGATCTTTATTTAAATAAGAAGGTAAATCAGGTTTAGTGATTGAAGGCGGGGAAGCTAAATAGTAGGTCCGTTCAACCACATTCTGTAATTCCCGGACATTGCCCGGCCAGTGATAATTCAATAAAATTTTCTGTACTTCAGGACTCAGGCCTTTGATCTTACGGTCATATTTTCGTTCCAGTCCCTCCAAAAAATGCTGGATCAGCAAGGGTATGTCGGTTCCTCTTTCTCTTAAGGGCGGAATATGAATCTGAATGGTATTTATCCGGTAAAAAAAATCTTCCCGCAACCAACCCTGATGCAGTGCCTGGTCTAAATTGCGATTGGTGGCACAAACCACCCGGATATTGACCGAGGTTTCTTTCTGTCCTCCAATCCGCCTGATTTTCCTTTCTTCCAGCATCCTCAGCAGTTTTACCTGCAGGTTCTGCGGCATTTCACAAATCTCGTCCATAAAAAGTGTTCCGCCGTTGGCCAGTTCTACCAACCCCGGTTTAGACTGAAAAGCTCCGGTGAATGCTCCCTTCTCATATCCGAAAAGTTCACTCTCAAACAATTGTTCAGGCAGGGCCCCACAGTTGATAGGTATAATGGGATGATTGCGCCGCAGGGAATTTTTATGGACACTCCGAGCCACTAATTCTTTTCCCACCCCGCTTTCTCCAGTAATCAGAACATTGGCGTTCCCGTAAGAAACTTTTTTAATCATTTCAAAAATTTTCATCATGGGTTCGCTTTGACCAACAATATTCTCAAAGCCATGGGAATTGAGATGAGATTCCCCGGCAGGAGCAATTTGTTTCAAAGCACTTTCAATAGAAGTTAACAACTTCTGCTGGGAAAAGGGTTTTTCGATGAAGTCAAACGCTCCATTCTTAACTGCCTCAATACCAATTTCCAGAGTCCCGAAACCGGTAACCATGACAAATGGCAGATGGGGATAATTTTGCTTCAATACTGCCAGCAATTCCATCCCATCCATTCCAGGCATCTTTAAATCACAAAGGACCAAAGATATTTTGTGGTCACCTTGCAGTATTTTTAACGCGTCTTCTGCACTGAGTGCAGAAATCACCTGATATTCGGCTCGTTTCAGGATTTTTTGATAGCTGACCAACATTTCCTGTTCGTCATCTATCACCAGGATCTCCAGATTATCCATGATGCGCCTCCAATTCAATGACAAACCGTACTCCGGCGGTTTGTCCGGGTTCTAAAAAGATTGTGCCCTTGTGGTGGGAAATGATATTTCTGGTTATGAACAAACCCAGTCCGGTTCCCTTTTCACTATCCTTGGTCGTAAAGAAAGGCGAAAAGATCAAATCCCTGTATTCTTGGGGAATTCCCGGACCATTATCCTGATATTGAATTTTATATCCCTTTTTCCGATTACCGTTGATACTTTCTTGAACATTCACACTGATTTCACCCAGCTCAGGTCGAACAAAATCCAGACTGTTATTAATTAAATTGCAAAATACCTGTTCCAATTGATTGGAATTGCCCCAAATAATAGCCGGACTTTCAGGGAAGTGAACCTCCACTTTTACCTTACACTTTTTGATGCGCGGTTCTAAAATCTTCACCGAGTGTTCAATCACCTTACTCACATCCGTCCTGGAAAAATCATGTGGTAATTTACGCGAATAGTGCAAGATGGTGCGGGTAGTATCAGCGATCTTCTGAGTTTGCTGAATGATGATCTCCAGATCCTCCAGGTAACTGGATGAAGGCAAACTTTCTTTCACTTCTTCTTTTAGAAACTCCGCCCGTGTTAAAATGATTCCGGCCGGATTATTTACTTCATGAGCAATTTCGGCAGCCACTTCACCCAAAGTAACCAGCCGGTCGGCCCGCTGTAATTTTTCCTGAAAGAATTGTTCCTCTTTCTGCCGGGCGGTATTTATTTTTTCCACCATTTCATTAAATTTCTCTGCCAATAAAGCCAGCTCATCTTTTCCTGGCATCTTCAATTTAAATTGAAAATTGCCGGCCGATAATTTCTCAAAACTCGCCATTATCAGATGTAATCTTGATTCTATCTGCGACTGATAGATCAAATTCAGGAAAATCCAGAGAATCACTACAATCAC
>MESS01000147.1:40930-42924 GCA_001771055.1 Caldithrix sp. RBG_13_44_9 | reverse complement strand
AATTCCTGATAATTTTCATCTAATTGCTGTACAAAAAAGAAGACCGGTATTCCCACTACCAGCAGCAAGGCAATCGAAATGAGAAACATTAACCGGAATTTTAAAGATCTGAATTTGGGGGTTATCATCTTAGCCTGATTAAAAAAAAACAATAACTCAAAAAATTATATTTACGTTTACTATGTGAAAAAACAGCTCTGCCAAACTGAGCCTACAAAAATAAAAAGAAAATGAAAACATCTCAATTGAAATAAATGATAAGGCCAGCCGGCAGGAATTTTTTGTGAATGCCAATAAATTAAAATAGAAATTGAAAGGAGAAGGTGATAAAGTGGTCGGAAAATACTCGGGAATGAAGAAAAAAGGAAGGATTTTCCAGAAATTAATAGTTTACTGGAGCATGGAGAATTGAACTTATTATTTCAGTTACATTTGCGACTGAAAGTGGTTTTATTTGATATGATACCACTCCCAATGATAGGGCAGCCGAACAGACCGGCATATTTTCCGGAGAGAGAATCAGGACAATTTTGGAATTTGGATGAATATTTCTCAGTACCTGAATCATTTCCTGGATTTCATTCTTCAAAAGATCGATGTCCAAAATGACCAGAGGGGAAAAGTATGATAAAAAGTGATTTACCAATTCCAGGCTGTGTTGAAATAAAAAGAATTCGATCTCCTCGTTCTTTTTTAACGATTCTTCGACCTCCAAAAAGAGCTCAACATCAGCGCTGAAGATTAATATTTTTTGCATAAAATGAATCATTCAGTAATCAAAAACAGCATATTACATATCCTATGCCAAGATTTGGTTTTTATCTAATACATTGATAATTCTGTATTTAAAATAGTATTAATAAAAGTAGCCGGGACAACGCAGTGGGGCAAAAATGTCGCAGATAGATAGAAACTAGATATAACTATATGTTATTATTCAATATAATTAGATGCGACACCCATGCGACAAGTGGGACAGATTTGTCACTGTTATAATGAAGGATAAATAAGAAATAAAAGGACTAAGAACTACTTTTTTCCCTTTCCATAGAACGAATTTTGAAAAATAATGCAATTACCAAGATAGTAATAAAGATGGTTGCCATTCCAAAACCACGGCGGCGATAGTTATAATCCTTTATTTCATTATCAGCCAGGGTTATGGCCTCTCTGGTTTTAGTAATTCCTTCATTGCTTTTTTCATTAATTTTAACCGGATTAAAGGTATGAACCAAATTTCGAGTGTGGATTAAGGTTTGATTTGCTTCCTGCAATAAAAATGAAACGTCTACATCATCCATTCCTCTTTTCTGAACTTCTTTTAATTGGTGGTGTGCTTGATCGAGGGTATTAACCAGCTCTTTAACAGAAATGTAAATCTCTCCCGCACTTTGAAAGCCTTTATCACCTTCAGTATGGCAAGCGATACAAACCGACTTGTCACCGACTCCTACCATTTCATCAAAAGTCTTTCCAACATTATGATATCCATGACATTGTTCGCAGGCGTGAATTTCCAAATCGGCAGAAGGTTTTGCCATGGGGCTTGTTTCAAAAAATTCCAGATTGTTTACATGACAATTACCGCATACGTGGGATACCGACGCGATTCCCGGAGGTGTGGCACCGTGATTCCCATGACAATCATTACAGGCCGGTGCACTGATGTCTTTTTTTTCCAGGAGATCCTGCCCGTGAACACTTCTGGTATATTTTTCAAACTGATCCGTCGGAATTTTATATCCTTGCATATATTGTGGATCACCATGACAGTGGTTACAGGTCGCTGGTACATTCAGGGGATACACACTGGAGCGGGCATCTTTTACAATTGGAATTCCATGTGCAGTATGACAGCTTGCACATTCTGCAACTTTTTTGTCCCCAGAATTTAATTTCTTCCCATGGACACTGGTATAATATTGCTGAACCTGATCAGTCGAGATTCCTGGTCGAAAAGTTCGCATAAAATCGATTTTTGAATGACATTTTCC
>MESS01000147.1:28115-40912 GCA_001771055.1 Caldithrix sp. RBG_13_44_9 | reverse complement strand
TTTTTTAGCAGGAATTCCAATAAATTCCTTTTTGGGACTCATCGCTACTTCCGGATCATCGGCCGTCGGGTCACCCCCATGACATCCAGCGCAGGATAGACCGGGCTGTAAATGTATATCATAATCCTGAAAATCTGCCGGTAGAAGTTCCATCTCCTGATGGCAACTCAGGCATTTATCTTCAGTCCTGAGTTTTTCTGTTATATCAGCCCGCAGAAGACTCATTGTGATTACCGTTATTAATATGAATAGTAAGGGAGTAGAGCGTGCTTTGTTTTTCATGATCAGATGTCCTTTAAAATATATACCCCAGTACAGTCATAATACCAATAAAAACCAGTGCGATAAGGCCAATAATAGTCATGGGATGAGTGATCCCCCGAGATTTTGATTTAATTTCCCAGAATGGAACCAGAGCCCAGGCCAGACCAGCCACCATAAAAAGCAATATCCCAATGACTTCACCTTCAAAAATAAGGACATGGGCGGGAATGAATTTAAGGGTTTGAAACATAAACATAAAATACCATTCCGGTCTGATCCCGGCCGGGGCCGGAGAAAAAGGATCGGCCTTGAATCCCAGGTCCCAGGGATAAAAAACTGCCAAAAAAAGAAGAACATTGAGTACAATTAACCAGAGCAGGGCATCCCGTAAGAAAAAATTGGGAAAGAAATTCATCACCTTTTTTTCTTTTTCATTCAGCTGTGCAAACTCTTTGGGCTCACTCATACCCTGTCTTTGTACAAATAGTAAATGTATACCCAGAAATACCGTGAAAATGGCGGGCAACATGGCTACATGGAAAGCATAAAAACGAGTGAGAGTGGCACCGGAAACGTCCTCTCCTCCCCTCAATATAGCCATGATAGGTTTTCCAACCAGCGGAATTGACCCCGCAATATCGGTCCCGACTTTGGTGGCAAAGAAAGCCAGTTCGTTCCAGGGGAGAAGGTAACCGCTGAATCCAAAACCTAGAGATAGTGCCAGGAGCATAAAACCAGTCAGCCAGGTCAATTCACGCGGTTTTTGATAGACCCGGGTGAAGAAAGTGCTGAACATGTGAACGAAAACAAAAAATACCATTAAATTCGCTGACCAGCTGTGGATTGAACGGATAAGCCAGCCAAAATTAACTTTGGTCAGTATGAAACGCATACTTTCGTAGGCAGAATCGGCTCCCGGACGGTAATAAAACAACAATAAGATACCAGTAGCAACCTGGGTGATGAACAAAAACAGCGTCACTCCTCCCATATAATACCAGATCATATGCCGATGAACCGGTACCTTCTTTTTGGACGCAAAATCGATAACCGGGGTAACATCATAACGTTCGTCAAACCAGGAAAATATTTTTTGCATCAAACTTTTCATTCCATCAACTCTCAGGATTAATTATGATTATTTCATTATTTATAATGTTCACTTTATATTCACCTAATGGACGGGGAGGCGGTCCTGATACATTTCGACCATTGGTATCATAAATACCATTATGGCAGGCACACCAGATCTGTTTAGTATCCTGCCGGTATTGAACAATACAATCCAGATGGGTACAGGTAGCTGCAAACGCTCTAAATTCTCCAGGATCCATTTGAATTAGGATCACTGGTTTTTTACCAAATTTTAAAATTTTTCCCTGATTAGGAGGAAAATCTGAAGTAAGACCGGCCTTTATTGAATTTACATTTGCTTCCGGGATTTCCGGAGGATTGAGGTATGAAAGAATCGGATAAACCACGCTACCTATCCAGCCAAGTAGTCCTCCCCCAATAAGAATATTTAAGAACTTTCTCCTGCCTGATCTTTGTGCTTTCTGATCACCATTCATCAATTAAGTCCTTATTTATACTTTATTTTTAATCATCATTGAGTTTACATCGGTAAAATCAATGATAACAAACTAAAAAATCCCTCTGATATTTATCGATCAAACTTCCCGGGCTTCTTCCCAGGGAGGAAGAAAATAAAATAAAACGTAGAGAATTACAAACGGTAATGCTAAAAGAGCGATAGACATGAGTAGACCTTCCAACCCAAAAAAAGTCATTTTATAAGTCGTAAGACCTCTAAAGCTTTTTGAAAATAATTGACCACCTACCACTACATTCCATCTGGTGGTAAAAATTCCCACCTGCACCAGCAAAGCCGATAAAAAGTAAGTAAGTTTTTTTATTTCATCAGGCACTTTAAAAATTTTTACCGCCGCAATTCCAGCCAGAGGCACGATCATTCCAATTAATAATTGAATAACAACCAGACTAACGAATAATTTCCCGGAAACCAATTCGGACAATATTTTTATCGATTCTTCTGATTCATAAATCCTATGGATAAAGTCCAGGGCTTCCAAGGAAAAATCAATTATCATAATATAAAATAAAAAACTGGCCAATTTATTCAGACATGCCATGTCAATTTCTTTTCCGCGAAGAGGAGTAACGAACATATAAATCAGCAGAACTAAGGCCACCCCGGAAACAATCGCCGAAAATAAAAATACAATGGGCATGAGAACACTTGACCACCAGGGATTGGCTTTGACCGAGCCAAAGATGAAACCCACATATCCATGAAGCAGGAAAGCCGAGGGGATTCCAATAATGGTAATTATTTTAACCGCCTTTTTATCAAAACGCACTGCCTGATCTGTGAGGTCCAACGAAAACAGCGAGATGATCTTATGGATCCATTTTTTGATACCACTCTCTTTGCTGCTCCATAAAATTAGATCTTTACGATAATCAAACCAGATCTCCAGCAACAATACTGCCATCAAGTACCAAGCATAAACAAAACCAAACATGGCCATGGCAGAACTTTTGTTGGGAGTAAGAAAAATTTCAAATGACTTTTCAGGATGCCCGATATGCGCCAGAAGAGGCAATGGAGCGACAATGAGGAAGGCTAGGGCTGTCAATAAGGCCGTCCGGTAAGTGGGTTGTAACTCTTTCATATTAAATACTTTGACCAGGGAAGCCAGAATAAAAGCTCCTGCCACCAGTCCAGTTACGTAGGGGTAAATGACTACTAAAATCCCCCAATGTAATTCAATTTCATTGGGATAAATATAGCCGGTAATCTCTTGCAGCAGTGGGGTAAGATGTTGGATGATCTCTTCCAAATTTATTTAACCTCCATATCAAAATTGGCATACATTACTTTTGGTTCGGTATTAAGGAATGGCTTCAAAACATTAATTTTATTTATTCGCTTAAATCTGATTAACGGACTCGCCTTCTTGTCTATTTCGCCAAAAATCCTGGCCTGGGTTGGACAGGTTTCTACACAGGCTGGGGCTAATCCTTTGACAACACGATGATAGCAAAAGGTACATTTATCAGCTGTTCGCGTTTCAGGATTCAGGTATCTGGCTCCATAGGGACAGGCTTGGATACAATAGCGACAACCAATGCAATAATCTGCGTCAACTAAAATTACTCCATCAGGAGTTTTAAAGGTGGCTCCAACCGGACATACCTGAACGCAGGGCGGATTATCACATTGATTACAGATTTTCGGAACAAAAAAACTTCTTACCACATTTTTCCCATCTTCTTTCATTTCATGAAATCCATCTATGGCCCCATTCGGGCTGTCTACCGTAGAATCCCTATCTTCGAAAATTCTGTACCGTTCTACCCAGGTCCGAAAATAGAATGGCACCTTAGGAACATTATTTTCCGTTTTACAGGCATTTACACACCGACCACAACCTATACATTTGTTGATATCGATACCCATCCCCCAATTATGTTCACTGGGCACATAACCATTTTCAAGCATCCAACTGCCGGCTTCATTCTTTTTTTCCTGAGGAAAAATAAGACGAGGAAGAAAAAGTGAAGAGCAAGACAGGACTAAATTTTTTAAAAAAGTTCTTCTGGGAGTACAGTTACCCTTTTCATTTTTTAAACTTTTCATTATTGCGCCTCCGGTAAATGAGGATAATGACATTGCCAACAAACATAACGACTATAATGATTGACTAACTCTATTTGAGGTATACCTTTAGTATTCTCATCATTCCTGGCATGACACTCCCCGCAAAATTCCCGGGTGGTGGGTTTCGTAGGAGTAAACTCCCGAGGACTAATTTTGTGAGATCCGGGATCCTGATGACAGCGGGTACAAGGTAAATACACATGATGAGAAAGAGATAAAGTGCGGGCGATTGCAGCATGACATGCCTCACATCCTTTGGGTGTTACCGGTGGTTTCGGATCGTGTGGTTCATGGCAGGCGATGCATGGTTTCATGGGATTATGCAAATCTGATACAATTTGCGGGAACCCGGTTGGTCTGGATGTCAGATATTCATGACAAAGCGGACAATAGCCTCTCTCCCGAGGGGCAGTCAATTGTACCCCGGAAGGATCCTCCATATGGGCCGCACCCGGCCCATGACAAACTTCGCAGGCTACGTTCCGATGGAAACCAGAGCTCTTTACCCCGGCGATATCATCATGGCATTCCTCACAGGCCTCACGGCCAGCATAATGAATACTCTGGGAAACAATTTCATCAACCGCTGAGGCACGGTAATGTCCATACTTCCCAAAATCGCGTGGAACCAATAGTGTTCGAATCATAACGAACAGCACGATCAACAACAGCACCAGAATCGATAACCGACGCAGCTGTTCAGGTATCCTTTTCCACAGAACTTTCATAGATTTAAATCTCTCTTTTATCTTTGATTTAAAATTAGCGACAAGTTTAATTTTATCTTTCCTGCTGCTTACTGTTTTTCTTCTGCTTTTTTATCTTTTCCCATTTTCATCTTAGTATAGGCAATGGAAGTAATCATCAATACTGTTCCCAGTACAATAAAAGAAACTATTCGATAAACCGGGTCCAGCCTGGCAATTCCAATGATGACAATGTATAATATCGTTAAAAGAAGTGTCAGTAAGGCCATCCAGCGATATTTGGTATTTTGTAAAATGATACTCAGGAGATAGTAAAAAAGAGCCACGCCCACCCAGGATAAGCTGATATAACCGACCGGAACGATGTGATAAAAAGCATAAGGAATCATTACAAATGCAGTGGTCAGGTAGGAATTGCGCATGAATTCAGTCTTCAATTCCAAACGATGTTTTTGCCAATTCATTACCCGGGCACTCACCAGAGCTACAAAGCCGAAGCTGAGGCTTTCCAATCCAATATTCTTAGCCAGTAACAGATAACCAAGGAAAATAATTAAAAAGATAATGAAATTAGCCAGCACGATTATTTTGGATCTAAACCATAGAGCTGTACTGATTACCAAAAGACTCTGCCAGCATAACCAAATTAATGATTGAGGAACTTTAAACTGTGCGAGAATGGCCACGCTTAATGCGGTATATCCCAGAAGCGCATAAAAAAAAGTAGAGTATTTGCTTTTTTCATGTATCCAGAAGGAGATAGAAAAAAGTAAGAAAAGAATCGAGGCAGTGAAATGAAGAACGAATAAATCAACCTGAAATCTGGCAAGCGAGATCATTAGGAATAAGCCATAGCCGATAAAACTGTTAATAAATGTATTGAAAATTAGGAAAGTATTCTCTGAAGTCTCCTTTTTACGCAGGAGATTCGCCAACATGAAAATGACCATATAAAGAAGAATAAAATAAAGATTCGCCTGGGGAGGAATGATCAATTTCGGTGGATGTCCCATGAATGGATTATTGATAAACCATAGAAAATGGAGGAAATAAGTGAGAATCAATCCATATATCATCAATCCATTCCATTGGTATTTTAGCTTCAAATAGGTAACCAGGGAGGATACCAAAAGAAGTAATAGAAAGATAATATAGGTTTGATCACTGATAATAGCAGTAATACCTCCCAGCGTGGTGGACAAAGCTGCAAAATAGGCAGACTTCCGGCGAACAGCAGCAAAATAAGTGAGAAAAACAGTCACAAGAAGTAAACCGATGAGAATGCTTTTCTTTTCAATCACCGAATCCAGAGAAAAGTAGTGGAGCCGGAGGGTGGAAAAATACAGGAGTACAAGACCTCCTCCCAATAAATAACTGGACAAATAAGTAATTGAATTACGCCAAAGAAAAGACAAAGTTAAAATAAAGATTACCAGAAGATAACCAACCAAACTCGGAAGAATCGCCGGCAGAGTTTTATAAGGAAAGGTTAATAAAAAGACAATCCCCAATGCCAGTATCACAATTCCTGCTTTTGCAAACCAGAATTGGCCGATTCTCATTTCTAAATTTGCAGTCACTTCATTGAGATTGGCAGGAATGAGTGGACGAACATCTGTTTCAGCTTCCACACTGGGACTGAATTTTAATTGGGACTCGAGCTTAACAACTCGAGCTTCCAGGTTTTTTAAAGAAGCTAAAATGTTTTTAATTTCTTCGTGAGATTGATTATTTTTAACCATTCACCCCTGATCTCTCATTTGAAAGAATTTGAATTATTACATCAAAAATTCTCTGGTAACGGTAAATAGTCATGGAATTTAGATCGGTAATACTGTAGTTAATGTATCCGCAGCCTTCCTTGTAAATGAGTGATGATATTAATTTTAGAACCACTTTCAAAATAAAGCAATTGGTAAAACCAATTTGTTGTCCCTAATTAAAGGACTATAGGTGATGATACATAGAACAAGAGGTGCTGCAAAATAAACTGATCGCTGAGATAAATAAATTCGCAGGAAAACGTGAAAATCTAAGTTGCTATTGTACTAAGGTAAATATCAATTAAAATCAGGATATAATATATTCAAAAATATCATTTTGTCAATAGAATGTTGAAAATAGTTAAATTTTAAAGCTGAATATTAATAAATGTTATTCCTATTAGGTTTTTCTAACAGTGCAGAGAAATTTTACTACAGCTGATAGACATAAAATCGGGCATCCGCTTAAATACCAAAATGAGATAGGTTGACCATTGAAAAGCCAGGGTGTTCACCCTGTTTTAAATTATCGATCAGGGGCTCAAACCCGTGTGACAGTCCACACACAAGCTTTCTTTCCAGACATCGCCAATATCTTCCGGATGTTTAAATTCCAAAGCCTGCCCCATCAGTGCAATTTCCTGATTTTCATGATTACCCTGGGCATTAATAAAATGACACAGATCACAGTCTTTACGAATAACTTCTCCTTCTACAGTTGCATGAATATCATTATGACAGCGGAAACAACCGTTAAATTCCAAATGGCCGATATGGTCCGGATATGCACTCCAGCGTACTTTCATCTCCGGAAAAATATTATGAGAGAACGCGTTTTGCAAACCCGTAATTGCTTTTTCAATTTCATCCTTTCTGTTTTCCACGATTTCCGGGTAATTATCCGAATAGAATCCAGTGATGACTTCCCGGATCTGTCCCAGGGCCGAATCGATTGAGGGGTACTCCTTTGCACATATCTCCACACATAATCTTTTTATCTCCGGCAAGATGAGAGGAATTTCACCGGCAGTAATGGCAGTATTAATAAACAGAGTAGGGGCACGGTATAAGTGAGACGGTCGATTATGACAATCGATGCAATCCATGGTCCTGATTTCCATGGTATCAAGTTGTGCCTCTGATAAAGGATTATCTCGATGCTGGTAGATCTTTACCTCCCGGGTCTGATTGTTGGTATATCGTACCCAAGGAATGGTTTCCCTTGTTTCATCTGAGGCTATATATTCGACTTTTATGTCAGGATTAATGTGCCAGTGAATACCCTGAATCAAACCCAGAGCCGACTGAGCTGCTCCAATTTTCATTACTAAAGCAATATCCCAGCGGGTACTGCCTTCATCAGGAAGGTAATGGGTTTCTAACCGGATTTTATGGGCATAGAATTTTTGCGGCCAATGACATTGTTCACATACTTCCCTTGCTGGACGTAAATTATGAATAGGCGTAGGTATTGGTCTTGGGTAGATATTGGCAGTGGTTGCATAAACCTGATATAGACCTGACATCTTAGACCGCACATACCAGTCCGCTCCGGGTCCAACATGACATTCCACGCAGCCTACCTGAGCATGGGGAGAATTTTGATAAGCAGTGTATTCCGGGTTCATCACCGAATGACATAGGGTACCACAAAAGGTGGTTGACTCGGTGAAATGGAAAGCCTCATAACTCCCGATGGCGGAAAGAAATAAAAATATTGCCGTTCCTATCGAGAAAACAAAAAACGCATTGCGATGATGAATATCATTCAGATCGATGGTGGGCCAGATTCTCTTAATTTCTTGCTTTTGCCGGTGGATGGTTCTCACTTTCAGGAACATGCCTATGGGAATAAGAATGAGGCCCATTACCATGACCGCCGGAAGTAAAATGTAGATAACCAGTCCGAGGTAAGCCGCGCGCTGCTCAAGGATCACTGTAACCACAAAAAGAAAAATGATCATGAATAAACAAATTAAGGCAATGGTAGCACCAATCAGTGATACCCAGTTTTGCGAGGAGGGGGGTAGTTTTATTTTCATTGTTTTACTCCTTTAATGGAATTACGATGAATAATGCCCGGCAAATTACGGAATTGAAAGCCAATAATTCAAGCATAATTGACAAAAGTTACCTACCAAAAGATCCTTTAAACCCGAAATAGTTCAGTTTTTTATCCACTTCCTCGGAGTAAAGTCATTGAAATTATTTTGATTTATCTCCGGATATTTTATTACTAAAAAACCTGATATTTTTTGCATTTTGATTCATCTAAAGAATATCTTTCTATTTGGAAAATAGTCTATTTTTCCGTAATTTTTACAGTTTAAATGAACCCTTTTAGACGGAGGAAACGGCATGAAATTTTCAGTGATGCGCGACGAAATTTTTAATGCATTGCAACGGGTGGTCAACGTTATTCCACAGCGTTCAACCTTTATGATGACTCAGAATATTCTGATGTTTACCGAGGATAATTTACTGAAATTAATCGGTACTGATCTGGAAATTACTCTAATGTCCTGGGCTCCGGCCTCCATTAAAGAAGAAGGATCAATTGCCATACCCGGACGCCTGATCCATGATATTGTCCGGGAATTGCCTAATATCGAACTTCATTTTGAAGCCGATGAACAATTCCGCATGAAAGTAACCTCCGATTTTGGACGTTATAAAATATCCGGTGTCAATCCCATTGAATTTCCGCAGCGGCCCGTATTAGGAGAAGAGGTACAGGAAATTGTCATTGAAAATAAAATCTTCCGTAAACTCATTGAAAACACCATTTTCGCCTGCTCGACCGACGAACTGCGGGCAGCTCTCACCGGAGTATTTTTCAATATCTCCGCTGGTAAGATTGAAGCAGTAGCCACCGACGGTCATCGCCTGGCCAAGATGGGATATAAGCATGACGCTGCCCCCAAGAAGGAAATCATGGCTATCGTACCCACCCGTTCCCTGAATTTTGTCTTGCGCAACCTGGATGGGGAAGGAAGCAGCACCTTACATTTCGGTAAAAAACATGCCTTGTTCGAACTGGCTGAAACCCAGTTATTTGCCCGTCTGATTGAGGAAACCTTTGTGGATTATGACCGGGTTATTCCCAAGGAAACTCCTTTTGAAATGCAAATCAGCGCGGAAGATTTTTATTCTTCTGTTAAGCGGGTATCGTTGTTCTCAAATCCCCTCACTTCGCAAGTGGTGCTCAATATTTCCTCCAAACATGTAGAGCTGCATGCCGAGGATATTGACTATGGCGGAGAGGCTCAGGAACGTATTCCCTGCCAATTTAACCGGGATGATTTCCGGATCGCATTTAACTCCCGGTATTTGCAGGATATTCTCAGGCATATTTCATCGGGACAGTTGCAATTACGGTTCGTTCGTCCCGATTATGCGGTCCTGGCTAATCCGGTGGAAACTGAGGAAAATGAAGAGCAGCTGATGCTCCTGATGCCGGTGCGGTTGGAATCTGAATAAATGTTTCTTAATAAATTACACCTGACCAACTTTAGAAATTATCGCGACCAGAAAATTGACTTTCATACCGGTACTAATATCCTTTTTGGAAATAATGGTCAGGGAAAAACCAATATTATCGAAAGTCTTTATTATCTAGCTTTGACCAAGAGTTTTAAAACGAATAATGATCTGAATTTGATTTTGAGCAGCGAAACTTTTTTCCGGATTCAAGGAGATTTTACTACCGAACAAGGTAAAAAAATGATTTCGGCAATCGCTTTCTCCGCTGCAGATGGGAAACGATTGAATTATAATAATCAGAGAATCCAAAAATTTTCCGAATATATTGGCAGCATACCGATGGTTTTGCTGGCACCCTCTGACCTGGGTGTTACCCAGGCCGGTCCTCACCAGCGCCGGAAGTTCCTGGACATCATGCTGTCACAAGCCAGCAAAATTTATCTCCATCATCTGCTGCAATATCGCCGCTCACTGAAGCAAAGAAACCTGTTGCTTCAGCAGCCCAAACTGGACGAACATCTGCTGCAATCCTGGGAGGATGCACTGGTCCAACACGGGACAATCTTAATTGAAAAACGGATAGAAGCCATAGAAAAACTGGATAATCTGGTAAAAGACTATTATATGCGAATGAGCGGTGGTACCGAAAAAGTGAAACTTGTTTATCAAAGTACTTTCCCGATTAAAGAACAGGAAAAGATCCCCGAATTTTTTCATTCGGCCCTTAAACAGAATTTCAGTAAGGATCAGCAGAACCAAACTACCAGCATTGGTCCACATCGTGATGAAGTCCTTCTGCTGATAAATGGTAAATCCCTGAAGGCCATTGGTTCACAAGGAGAACATAAGACTTTTATCATTGCTCTTAAAATGGCTGAATACCACTACTTGCAGAGTGTTCAGAAAAATCTACCTTTGCTGCTATTTGATGATATTTTTGGAGAGCTGGATGCCGGGAGAATCGGTAATATGATCAATTCCCTGTCACAAACTGGTCAGGTTTTTATTACTACTACTTCTCCTAATTTTTTTGGAAAACTAAACGGTTGGAAAAGACAGACTGCCTTTTACCAGATCGAGCGCGGAACAGTAAGAGAAACAGAAAGAGCATGAGTTCTGCTAAACCACTGAACCAGCTGATTCATCAATTCCTGGAATCGATAGGGATTGGTGGCAAGATCGAAGAAAATTTAGCAATGGTTTACTGGGACTCGGTGGTTGGTAAGGAGATTTCCCAGCATACCAACCCCTTTAAAATTGCCGAAGGTATTTTGTATGTGAAGGTAAACGATCCGGTATGGAGAAATGAACTGCAATTTTTCAAAAACGAAATCATCGAAAAACTGAATACCAAAATGGGGAAACATCTGGTTAAAGATGTAAAATTTTATTAAGAGGTCCTGATGAACGAAAAGAATAACCACGCCACGTCAACTTACACTGCTGATAATATTCAAGTCCTGAAGGGACTGGAAGCCGTCCGCCGGCGCCCTGCCATGTACATTGGGGACACTACCGCCCATGGTCTGCATCATCTGGTCTACGAAATTGTAGACAACAGTATTGATGAAGCAATGGCCGGTTTCTGTAACAAAATCAAAGTAACCATCAATAGGGATGAGACTATCAGCGTGGAAGATAACGGACGGGGAATACCGGTGGACATGCACAAGGATGTGAAGAAATCTGCTCTGGAAGTGATCATGACCATGCTGCACGCCGGTGGAAAATTTGATCATACTACCTACAAGGTATCCGGAGGGCTTCACGGAGTAGGAGCCTCAGTGGTCAATGCTCTTTCCGGTTGGTGCGAGGTGGAGGTTTACCGGGATGGGAATGTTTACTTCCAAAGATATGAGAGAGGGGTCCCGGTCGCACCGGTAAAGAAAGTACGTCCAATTAAAAGTACCGGTACTTTGACTACTTTTATGGCCGATGAAGAAATTTTTTCAAAGATAAAATACAACTTTGATACTTTAGCAAACCGGCTGCGGGAGTTAGCATTTCTAAATAAAGGCCTGCGGTTAATTCTCAAAGATGAACGGGATGGAAATAGTGAAGAGTTCTACTACAAGGGCGGCATTGTGGAATTTATTAAATATGTAGATCAGAGCCGGACTGCCCTTCACAAACCCGTTTACATATCCGGGGAAAGAGAAGGAATAGAGGTTGAAATTGCATTTGAGTATAATGACTCTTTCAGCGACAACATCTTTTCTTACTGTAATAATGTGAACACCATCGAAGGTGGTACCCACCTGCATGGTTTCAAATCTGCCCTCACCCGTACTCTGAATAACTACGGAAACAAAAATAACTTATTGAAGAATACTCAGTTGCAGGGCGAAGATGTCCGGGAAGGGCTCACCGCGGTTATCAGCGTGAAGGTGGCTGAGCCGCAATTTGAGGGACAGACCAAAACTAAATTGGGTAATAGTGAAGTCCGGGGAGTGGTGGAGTCAATCTTTAATGAACAGCTATCGGAACAGTTGGAACAGAACCCATCGATTGCCCGCCGTATTCTTGATAAAAATTTAGGTGCTGCCGAATCCCGCGAAGCTGCCCGCCGGGCACGCGATCTGACCCGGCGTAAAACCGCCCTGGAGAGCAATGCCCTGCCAGGAAAGCTGGCAGATTGCAGTCTGGATGACCCTCAGCAGTGTGAAATTTACCTGGTGGAAGGTGACTCGGCCGGCGGTTCAGCCAAACAGGGCCGGGATCGGCGATTTCAGGCCATCCTGCCGTTAAAAGGAAAAATCCTTAATGTCGAAAAGTCACGACTACATAAAATCCTGGCCAACGATGAAATAAGGACCATCATCACTGCCATGGGAACCGGTGTGGGTGAAGAAGGTTTCGAATACAATAATTTACGCTATCACAAAATAATCATTA
>MESS01000147.1:25522-28095 GCA_001771055.1 Caldithrix sp. RBG_13_44_9 | reverse complement strand
GGATCTCATATTCGCACTCTGCTTTTAACTTTCTTTTTCCGCCATATGCGGAAGTTGATTGAACTCGGTCATATGTATATTGCTCAGCCTCCGCTCTACAAACTGACCGCCGGGAAGGAAGAATTTTATGCCTATGATGAGGAGGAAAAGGAAAAGATATCCAAGCGATTCCGCAAGAACGGAGAAGAAACAAAAGTAAACGTGCAGCGCTATAAGGGCCTGGGAGAGATGAATCCGGAACAGTTATGGGAAACCACCATGAATCCCGAAAAGCGCACCCTGCTGCAGGTCACCCTGGATAATGCCGCCGAAGCCGATCACATTTTTAGTATTCTCATGGGAGACCAGGTAGAGCCACGTAGACTTTTTATAGAGAAAAACGCCCGTTATGTCCGGAATCTTGATATTTGATAACTTGCACTCAACAATTTTAAAAACCAGCAGTCATTAAACAGGATAAAGTGATGGAATTACAGCGACAAAGAATTCTCCCAACTAACATTGAAGAGGAGATGAAAGATTCTTATCTGGATTACTCAATGTCCGTCATTGTTTCCCGGGCTCTTCCTGATGTACGGGACGGATTGAAGCCTGTTCACCGCCGGGTTTTGTACGGAATGAACGAACTCGGACTTCCCTATAACAAACCCTACAAAAAAAGCGCCAGAATAGTGGGCGAAGTATTAGGAAAGTACCACCCTCATGGAGATACAGCCGTCTATGATACCATCGTACGCCTGGTTCAGGATTTTTCCATGCGTTATCCGCTGATTGACGGTCAGGGAAATTTTGGTTCCATTGATGGAGACTCACCGGCAGCTATGCGGTATACTGAAGTGAGAATGGCCCGGATCACTGCCGAAATTTTGCGTGATTTAAACAAAGATACCGTCGATTGGCGCCCCAATTTTGATGATACTTTAAATGAACCAACGGTATTACCGGCCGTTCTCCCCAACCTGCTATGCAATGGAAGTTCAGGTATTGCAGTTGGAATGGCTACCAATATTCCACCTCACAATCTACGTGAAGTGGTAGATGCGACAATAGCTACCATTGATAATCCGGATATTTCAGTGGATGAATTGCTGACCTATATCAAAGGACCGGATTTCCCGACCAGCGGCATCATCTTTGGTGCAGGGGGAATCAGAGAAGCGTATGAGACTGGCCGCGGCAAGCTGATTCTCCGCGGCAGGGCTAATGTAGAGCATGGACGGAATAATAAGAGCAGCATTATACTCAGCGAAATGCCTTTTCAGGTGAACAAGGCTTCGCTGATTGAAAAAACCGCTGAACTGATCCGGGATAAAAAAGTGGAGGGCATATCCGATATCCGTGATGAATCCGATCGTGACGGCATCCGGGTGGTTTTGGAATTAAAACGCGAAGCTCAACCGGATATTGTATTAAATCAACTGTATAAACACACCCAATTGCAGGTTACTTTTGGTATCATCAACCTAGCTTTGGTAGAGGGCATACCGCGGGTACTCAGCCTGCGGCAAATGATCCAATACTTTATCAATCACCGCCACGAGGTGATATTACGCCGTACCCGCTTTGAGCTGGCCGAGGCAGAAAAGCGGGCCCATATCCTGGAAGGTTTGAAGATTGCGCTGGATCATATCGATGAAATTATCGCACTCATCCGCAAGTCCAAAGATGTGGACACTGCCCGGGAAAACCTGATGAAACAGTTCTCGCTATCGGAAATTCAGGCTAAAGCCATTCTGGATATGCGGTTACAGCGGTTGACCGGACTAGAGCGCAAAAAGATTGACGACGAATATAAAGAAGTGATTCAAACCATTGAGCGGCTGCGGGCCATTCTGGCTAATGTCAACCTGCAACTTCAACTCATCAAAGATGAATTGATAGAACTTAAAGAGACTTATGGAGATGACCGTCGCACTGAAATCATTAAGGAATTTGAAGAATTTTCAGTGGAGGATATGATTGCAGAAGAAGATATGGTCATCACCATTTCCCGGGATGGTTTTATCAAGCGTTTCCCGGTGAGTGGATACCGCCGGCAGCAGCGTAACACCCGCGGGAGCACCGGGGCAGTGGCCAAGGGAGAAGACTTCATTGAGCATCTTTTCATCGCATCCACCCATGACTATATACTTTTCTTCACCAATCTGGGCCGTTGCTACTGGCTGAAAGTCCATGAACTTCCGCAGGTTGGGAAAGTCGGTAAAGGCCGCGCCATTATCAACATGATTCAGATTGGTAATGATGAGAAAATCAAGGCTTTTGTAACCGTTAAAGAATTCGGAGATGATGCCTTTTTAATAATGGCAACCCGGGTTGGGCTGGTGAAAAAAACTGTCCTGTCAGCATATGGCAATCCCCGTCGTGATGGCATCAATGCCATCAAAATCAACCCCGGCGATGAATTGATCGAAGTGAAATTGACGGATGGTTCCAGTGATATCATTTTAGCCACTACCCTGGGAATGGCCATTCGTTTCAAAGAATCGGAAGTACGGAACATGGGGCGGGTAACTGCCGGAGTTCAGGGAGTCCATCTGAATAACAAGGATCTCATTATTGGAATGGTAGTAGTA